>JAYRNY010000440.1:0-4738 GCA_041911975.1 bacterium
CGGCAAGCCGGCTTCGATCAACACTTCAACCAGCATCAAAGCGCAAAGAGGAGTATCGGTTGCTGGTTTGAAAACAACGGTGTTGCCTGCAACCAGAGCCGGGAAGATCTTCCAGGAAGGAATTGCCACTGGGAAATTCCAGGGGGTGATCAAACCGACAACGCCGATCGGTTGTCTGATTGCCATGGCGAACTTGTTGGGCATTTCGGAAGGAACCGTTTGACCCATCAAGCGGCGGCCTTCGCCAGCCATGTACTTGGCCATGTCGATTGCTTCTTGAACATCGCCGCGGGCTTCTTTGAGAACTTTGCCCATTTCACGCACCATGGTGGTGGCGATTTCTTCTTTGCGGCTTTCCAGCAAATAAGCTGCTTTCAAAATGATGTCGGCGCGTGCAGGAGCCGGGGTATGACGCCACATTTTGAGAGCATTTTGAGCCGCATCAACAGCGGCTTTCACATCTTTCGGTGTGGAAGATGCGAAATAACCGATTACTTCATTCAGGTTTGCCGGGTTGTAGCTGGCGAAGGTTTCGCCTGTTTCGGCCTTCACCCATTTGCCGTCAATGTAGTTGTGATATGTGCGCGGAGAGCCGGCTTTCGATGGGGCGCTCTCTGGGCTCTTTGTAGATGAGGTCATGACTTTCTCCTGCAGTTTTTATTGAATAACGTGCATACCAGATACTTTATTTACTTGAGCTTCATAGCCTTTTCGAGAATTTCGCAAGCTTTCTCCGCATCTGCATCAGAGATGTTGAGCGGCGGAATCAAGCGAATAACCTGCCCGCGTTGACCACAAGTCAGCACAATCATTTTTTGCTCCAGGCATTTTGCCGCCACTTGATCGGCGATTTCCTTGCTGGGTTCTCCCTTATCGTCGTTGAATTCAAGACCGATCATCAAGCCTCTGCCGCGGACGTCGCCGAGGTGCTTATTGCTCTCTTGGAACTTCTTCAAACGCTTCATGATATCGGCGCCCAGTTTGGCCGAGCGCTCTGCGAGCTTCTCTTCCTTGATCACCTCGATGGTCGCCAGTGCTGCGGCACAGGAAACAGGGTTGCCGCCGAACGTGGTTCCGTGGCGGCCTGCGGGCCACTTGTTAGTGATATCTCTTCTGGAAACGAAACCGGAAAGCGGCATGCCGCCAGCGATTCCTTTCGCCATAACGAGAATGTCCGGCTCTACGCCTTCATGTTCGATGCAGAACATTTTTCCTGTACGGGCAAAACCGGTTTGTACTTCGTCGATGATGAGCATGATGCCGTGCTCGTCAGCAAGTTTGCGCAACTCTTTGATGAAGCCGTCCGGAGCCGGCACATAGCCGCCTTCTCCCAGAACCGGCTCGATGATGAATGCAGCCACTTGCAGTGGGTTCACAAATTGATGGAACATCATATCGATGTAATCGAGAGACTCTTTGATCACCTTTTTTGTGTCGCCTTTGAAGTGCGAACGATATTCATAGGGGAAAAGAGCGGTGTGAATAGAACCCGGAAGCGGTTCGTAATTTTCACGGTAGTACAGTTTCGAGGTGGTTAGCGCCATGGTCATGAAGGTGCGTCCGTGGAATGAGCCGCGGAAGTTGATGACCGCCGGACGTCCCGTCACGTAGCGAGCCAGCTTGACTGCGCCTTCTACTGCTTCGGCGCCGGAATTGGCAAAGAATGCCGAATTGAGCGTCTTCGGTGTGATTTCTACAACTTTCTTTGCCAGCTCGATATAGCGCTCGTGGTGAACAACAACGGAAGTGTGAATCAACTCTTCGCATTGCTTCTTGATCGCTTCGACTACTTTGGGATGGCAGTGACCGACATTGTTTACAGCGATACCGGTGGAAAGGTCCAGATAAGCGTCGCCGTTGCGGTCATAGATGTAGGATCCTTTGGCCTTGTGAGCAACTATTCGGGCAGAACGCGCTAACACTGGATTGACGAATTCGTCGTCCATAGCGAGGTAGGAAAGATTTTTGTTGGTCGTATCAGTCATTACCATGGAGAGCTCCTATAAGCGCATGCAGGATGAAAATCCCCCCGACCCAGTAAGTTCCACAAGGGAACAGAAACATGGGGCTTGAGGTACCCAAATAGCTCGCTGATCATATCAACTAAAAACGGCGTAACCCGCCATATTTAGTATTCTTGCGGTAATTGACAAGCATCGCAACCCAGCCTCGGGGGTCTCGGCATTTTTTTCTAACGCGATAAGGCAAATCGCAAGATCGAAGGGGTGCGCTCAGCTGCTTGGCCTAATGCAGGGCAGCCACCGACAGACGAGTGCAGGGCGCCGCGAAAGGGGAGGCGCAGCAGAGCCCGGAGCCAGCAAATGAGACGGGTGAGCGAAGGACGACCAGGAGGCGTCCGGAGCGAATGTCGGTAGGGCGCGGAGGGCGACGAGCAGCAGAGCCCGGAGCGCTTTAATATGACGCGCTGCGCTTGGCGCCCCTCTTTGCAACAACCCTTTGCACCCCGCGCGACTTACCGGCAGACGGGTTCTTGGAGTTGTCCGTAAATGCAATTTTGAACACTTCATCCAGGTGAGAAACAGGGACGAGCTCGATTCTCTTCTGAACATAGTCAGGGATTTCTTGCAGATCCTTTTCGTTTCCTTTTGGAAACAAGACTGTCTTGATGCCCTGACGAAGTGCTGCCAGAACTTTTTCTTTCATGCCACCGATTGGCAACACGCGACCTCTCAAAGTGATTTCACCAGTCATTGCCAGAGAGGATCGCACGGACCGTTTCGAAACAGCAGAGAGCAGCGCCGTAGCCAGAGCTATACCGGCGGAAGGTCCGTCTTTCGGAATGGCGCCTTCGGGTATGTGTATGTGAATGTCGATCTCGTTGTGGAAATTGGCGTTCAAATTGAGTTTTGCGGCGTGGCTGCGAACATAGCTGAAAGCGGCATGAGCCGACTCTTTCATGACGTCGCCCAATTGTCCGGTCAATTGCAAATTGCCTTTGCCGGGCATGATATTTACTTCCACCGAGAGCGTTTCGCCGCCAATTTCTGTCCAGGCAAGTCCTGTGACGATGCCGATCTGTGGACCCCGCACTTCTCCTTCGCGAACCACTTTGGGCGGTCCGAGATAGGTCGGCACCAGATTTGGTACCATCTTCACCGAAGTGTCTTTCTTCTTCACTATCTGGGTGGCCACTTTTCTGGCGATCGTGGCGATATTGCGCTCAAGCGCACGGACACCAGCTTCACGCGTGTACTCTTGAATGATTTTTCTCAGAGAAGCTTCGTTGAACTTCAACTGTTTCTGCGTTAATCCATGCTTGTCGAGCGTCTTGGGAATAACGTGCTGCTCGGCAATTGCCACCTTCTCTTCTTCCGTGTAGCCGGAGATGTGAATGACCTCGAGCCTGTCGTGTAGCGGTCTAGGAACATACTCAAGCGTATTGGCCGTAGCTACAAACATGACCTCGCGCAGCGAAAACGGCGCATCTAAGTAATGGTCAGTAAAGTCTTCATTTTGATCCGGATCGAGAACTTCCAGCATGGCAGCCGTCGGATCGCCCATGTAGCTGCGCGTCATCTTCTCGACTTCATCGAGCAATATGACAGGGTTTTTCGTGCCCGACTGTTTGATAGCTTGAATGATGCGACCGGGCATTGCCCCGATGTAAGTACGTCTGTGTCCGCGTATTTCCGCTTCGTCATTGACCCCGCCCAGGCTGATGCGGGCAAACTTGCGGTTCATGCTTCTGGCAATCGACTTGACCAGACTGGTTTTGCCGACACCGGGAGGTCCAACCAGACAGAGGATTGTGCCTTGCGCCTGGCGCGACAATTTGCGCACGGCCAGATACTCGATGATGCGCTCTTTGACTTTATCGAGCCCATAATGGTCTTCTTCGAGAATTTCATCAGCCCGCTTCAAATCAATGACTTCCCGCGAGCGTTTTGCCCAGGGTAATGAAACGATCGTATCTAAATAAGTGCGAATAACCGCTGCTTCAGCACTTTGCGGCATCATTTTTTCTAAGCGTGAAAGTTCCTTTTGAGCTTTTTCGAGAGCAACGCCTGTTATTTTCGATTTGGCGATTTTTTGCTTGTACTCTGCTATTTCACCCTGCTGCTCGCCTTCGGCATTGAGCTCGTCCTGAATGATTCTGATCTTTTCGCGCAGATAATACTCGCGTTGAGTTTTCTCCAAATTGAAACGAACGCGATCGTGGATCTGCTGTTCGAGTTCTGCAAACTCCAGTTCGCGCGACAAAAGCTGGCTGACGAATTCCAGACGTTCTGTGGCATCGATGATTTCCAAACACTTCTGACGCTCGGCAAGATCCAGGCCCAGATAAGTGGCGATGATATCGGCAAGCCGCCCGGGCTGCCCGATTCCGGAGACTGCCAGCAGGCTTTCCGGATTAATTTTCTTGGTTGTTTTTACATACTGTTCGAACTTTTCGACGGCAACGCGTACCAGTGTCTTGGTCGATTCGTCTTCTTGATTGGTTTCTTCCTGCGTCGTGACAACGGCCGAGAAGTGCTCAGGGTCGTCCACAACCTTATCGAGAGTGACCCGGCAAGAACCTTCTACAAGCGCCTTCACCGTACCATCCGGCAGCTTGAGCATCTGCATTACTTCTGCCAGAGTACCGAGTTGATAGATGTCTTCTTCTTTGGGATTTTCGCACTCGGGATCTTTTTGAGCTACCAAGACCACCAGTCGGTCATCACGCAAAAGCGCCTGTTCGAGCGCCGCAATTGACTTGGGACGGCTGACGAACAGA
>JAYRNY010000441.1:0-3558 GCA_041911975.1 bacterium
CCGAAAGAAAAATGCAGCAAGCGGGTGTCTCGATTGTCTTGAACGCCATGGCTTCGGCCGCAACTCCCGACGGCGTCATATTGAAGGATGGAACGCTCATCGAGGCTGCCACTATTGTGTGCACCATCGGCACTACCACACTGCCTGTCATCAACAGGTTGGAATTGCCGAAAGAGCGCGGCAGGTTAAAGACCGAACCGGACATGAGTCTGCCCGGACATCCTCATGCCTGGGCAATCGGTGATTGCGCCGCAATCATAAACGCCGAAGACAACAAACTCAGCCCGCCGATTGCGCAATTTGCCGAGCGCCAGGGCAGGCAAGTAGCGCTCAATGTCATTCGCAGGATGAAGGGAGAACCTACACTTCCTTTCACATTCAAAATGATGGGCTCCATGTGCTCGATTGGCGGGCGCAATGCAATTGCCGAAATAATGGGGTTGCGCATCAGCGGCTTTCCGGCCTGGTTCGTTTGGCGCGGCGTGTATCTAATGAAGCTGCCCTCCTTTGCACAGCAAATCAAAGTCGGCTTGGAGTGGGGTTGCGATCTGATCTTCCCGCGAACTCTGGCGCACATGAAGGCAGACCGCTCGAGACGGGTCGGACGTGCTTACCACCCGATAGGCGATTACATCTTCCACGAGGGCGATCCGGCCACCGAGTTTTATGTCATTCAGCAGGGTCAAGTCGAAGTCGTTAAAGGCAGTATTGCAAATGACGGCGAAGAAATCCTGGCGATTCTTGGACCGGGCGACTTTTTCGGAGAAGGCGCCTTGATAGACAGCGGCGCCCGCAGCGCATCGATAAGAGCCCGCTCCAATGTAGAAGTGACAGTGCTCGGACGCAATGTGTTCACTCAAATATCATCTTGCCTGGCACCTTTGCGCGATGCAGTGGCAAAGGCGATGAAACGACGGACGAATATCTGGAAAAACCTGCCCGAAGCAAAAGAGATTCTGGAGACGATTCCGCTTTCGTGCCTGGTTGAGCCGATGACGCATCCGCCGCTGAAACCAACGGATGCCGTCGAGACAGCCATCGAATTGATAAACGTGCACAAATTGGACTTCATCTGTGTGATCAATGACAAAGAGCAGTTGGTGGGAATTGTTTCGCGCTCCGATCTTTTCCGGGCTATCGAACTGGCCGTGCAAGACCGCAGCCTGCGAGTTTGCGTGCGCGATATCATGGTGCCCGAGCCGATATTCATTTCTGAATCAGAAAGCACTGGTCTGGCACTTTCAACTATGCGCGAGCATGGTCTGAAAAAACTTCCCGTCGTTGAGTCGAGAGATTATCCAGTTTTGAAAGGCGCTGTGCGCGTCGAAAACATCCTGGATAACCTCGTGAAACTGTGGCTTGCCGGAGAGCTTCTGGTGGCGACTAAGGCGTCGAAAAAATCGTAGAGACGACGCCTTAGGGTCGCATTTCATGCGAACGTTCTTTTGTAGATTCCTTCAATCTACGCGACTCTTTCAAATTCGAGCGCCCATGAGCGATTGAGTCTTTCATTATCGATGAGGCACAGATTGGGCGCGCTCGATATTTCAGATCTCAGAGTGGCCACTTCGCGGTACAGGCAATCGCTGAGGTTCTTCAATACTGATGTCGGGTCGCTTTCGTAGCGCCCTGCATAGCTGGAAAGATCAACAGGCTGCCCGAAGATGATGCGGGCAACAGCAGGATTGTCCCATTCGTACATGATCGATGCCGGGATCACTTTGATGGGGATTCCATCACGATGTGCCGCCAGGGCGATTTTCGCCGCTCCCGGTTTGAAAGGATGCAGCACTCCGTCGTAATAAACAGTCCCTTCAGGAAAGACGACCAGTCCTTCTCCCTTGCGAAATCCGGACTCGGCAAAACCAACCAGGTCGGATTTTGGGTTTGCCGGAAATGCTCCCACCCAGGGCAGAGTGACACCCTGGTAGCCCGTGAGCTCGGCAGGAGAAACCATATAATTGGCTTTTCTTTTCAAAGCACGCAAAACCATCAAACCGTCGAAGCGCGACGAATGGTTGCTAACCAAAATGAACGGCTCATCGTCTTTGAGGTTTTCTCGCCCATAGACTTCAATGCGCCGGAATTTGAAACGCAGCACAATCTCGTTGACTATCCATAGAAAGAGTGCGCCGAACCAATTTTTTCTATCTACTAATTTCTTGCTTGTACGAAATGATTTCATTCTAAATCCGAAGCGAAAAGAATCGCTCCACCTCCAAATTTCCAAGTTGAACTCGTCCTACAAATCCAAGTTACAACCTTGGAATCGAGCGTATGGCTGCGTGCCTAACACTTTGCTGAGTGTTGGCAGAAATCGGTGGACGGACGGTTAGAGCCCGCTAGTCACCCTTGCGTGCCACAGCAGGCTTCATCATAGCCAGATAACTGACACCCGCCATTGCAAAGCCCACAAACCAGCCGTAGTCATAAAGCGGCTTCATTTGTTCAACCAGAATGCCGATCCAGGCAAAGAAACAGCCGATCAGTGTCGCCGCCACAGCCTTCCAGTTCCAGCCGTTAGCATAGGAATATTCGCCTTTTAAGAGATACAGGTCCGCAAGATTGAGCTTTTGCTTGCGGACGATCCAATAGTCGGCAATGAGCACGCCGCCGATGGCGCCCAAACCGCCGGAGTAGCCAATCAACCACTTATATATATAGCCGGATGGATCAGCGACCAGATTCCAAGGCTGCATGAGAATGCCCAGGATGCCTGTAATCAACCCCCCCGTGCGGAAACTTATCCAGCGAGGAAAGGCATTGGCAAAGTCATTGGCGGGCGATACGACGTTGGCCGCAATGTTTACGGCAAGAGTCGCCACAGCGACCGTAAACATCGCCACAGCCACGACCAAAGGATTGGAGAAGTGGCCAATCAGCTTGACCGGGTCCCACAAGTCTTGCCCGCTCGTTCCCGGATAAATGACAAGCGCGCAGGATGTTATGACAATGCCCATGGAGGCAAAAACAGTCATGGCAGTCGGCAGAGCAACGACTTGCCCAACCGTTTGCTCTTTCTGGCTTTTGCCGAAACGGGTGAAATCGGGCATGTTGAGCGAAAGGGTTGCCCAAAAACCGATCATGGCCGTGAGGTTGGGAATGAACACCGGCAGAAATGCCGACAGGGTCGGGAATTTGCCGCCGTCACCGAGCATGCCGCCAAAGCCATGAGCGGAGTTGACAGCCCAAATGACCATGGAAAAACACATGATCATTACGAACGGAGCGGCCAATCCTTCGACCTTTTTGAGCAGGTCCATGCCGCGATAAATAATGAGGATATTCAATCCCCAGAAAAGTATGAATCCAATCCACTCACCGGGCAGGTGACCGCCGATTTGCGTTCCCAGTGCAGTATCCCAGCCAGGGAATACGGATTTGAAAAACACATGCAGAGCCTGCCCGCCGATCCAGGCTTGTATGCCGAACCAACCACAGGCAACCACAGCACGCATCAAAGCCGGCAAGTTGGAACCCAGTGTCCCATAGGCAGCTCGTGCAAAAACCGGAAAAGGGATACCGTATTTGGTGCCCGGATGTGAATTGAGCAAGATC
>JAYRNY010000442.1:0-4983 GCA_041911975.1 bacterium
AGAACGGTGCATCGGCGTTTGGTGCCGGTTTCTTGAAACCCGCAGAAACTCAAAATCTTTGCCCGCTCGTTTGGGACGGACCGACTTTTAGTTGCTGATTCAAGACCGGCACCGTGAGCCGGTTGTCACCCTAAGGCGTCATGCGATTTATATCGCGAGGAAAGAGCGCTGCGAGCTTTACCGACGGCAAGCCGAGCAGTTGTTTTGCTATGCGCTCCAATCCGATGGCAAATCCACCGTGAGGCGGCATGCCGTACTGGAAGCATTGCAGGTAGTCTTTAAACGCACCGGGATCAAGGCCTCGTCCCTTGATCGCTGCGACCAGCTCCTCATGCCTGTGTATGCGCTGGCCTCCCGTGGTGATTTCCAGTCCGCGGAAGAGCAAGTCGAAGCTGCGGCTGGAAATCTCACCTTCCTGCGGAAGCGGCATAGCGTAAAAAGGCCTGACGCTGAGCGGGTATCCGGTGATGAAGACCAGATCCGAGCCTTCAGTCTTGAAGAAGTGTTCGCAAATGATTTTTTCTCCCTCCGGGTCCAGGTCGGTTTTTTCTGCCGTTCCTTTTTTCTTGTAGCTGTTGATGATCTCAACTGCTTCGGCGAGCGTAACCTTAGGTATGGTGCCTATTTTCGGTACAACAGCACCATGCAGGGCCAGCTCTTCCGGGCACGCTTGTTCAACTTTTTCGAACATGTGTTTGATCAGCTTGTTGAGCAAGCTCATCAAGTCGTGCTCGTTTTCGATGAATCCAAACTCGACGTCCATGCTTATGTATTCGTTGAGATGGCGCGTGGTGTCGTGCTCTTCGGCGCGGTATACAGGCGCGATTTCGAATACTCGCTCCAGCGCTCCCACCATGATCTGTTTGTAGAACTGCGGGCTTTGCGCGAGAAAGGCTTCGCGCCCGAAATAGTTGAGTTTGAAAAGCTGCGCTCCGCCTTCGGTGCCTGTAGCAACGATCTTGGGCGAGTGAATTTCAGTGAACTGCCTGTCTCTTAAGAATTCGCGGAAAGCTTCGCAGAATACCGCTTCGATTTTGAAAATCGAGCGAACCTTCGGGCTGCGCAAGGTTAGAGGGCGATAGTCGAGCATGGTGGAAAGCGCCAGTCCATCGACTTTGCTTTGCTTTCCTATTTCCACAGGCAGTGATTGTGCCGGCGTCGAAAGGAGAGTCAATTCCTTCAATTGAATTTCAAACCCCTGCCCCTGTGGACGCGCCACGACGACTCCTTCAGCCATTACAGGTGTTTCGGCGCCGGCTTGCCGGACCACTGCTAGAACTGCTTCATCATCTGCGACCAGTTGAACGCTGCCGGACATGTCTCTTATCACGACAACGGCGAGGTTGCCCATGTCTCTAAGCGACTGGATGTGACCGTGTATGCGCACGGAAGAGCCCGTGTGCTGGGACAGCTGGCTCGAACTAATCTCGACTGTGGTCATGACCTTACTCCTATGGTTTTTGTTCTAAAAGAAAAACCGCAAGAACCTTGATTCTTGCGGTCGTAAAGCTTTTCTGGTCGATCCTGTTTTTTAGGTGCGCCGCCTTACCAACCGCAAGAAGCGATTGTCATTATTATCGTTATTATTATTGTCGACGAAGGCAGGCGATGCCGCACCGACCTGCCCCTTTAGTGGCTGGTGGCGGAGAGTTTTAGCAATGGTCTTTTGGACCGGCATCTGAGTACCCATTTCTCTATATTTATAGATCGTGCTTGTTAGAGCGCACAAAAGTGACCTCTTTGGAGAATGCTACCGCCGCCTTTATCAGGCGTCAATAGTTTGTGAAAACCATCATCTCCTATAGAGCGACGCCGTGTGTCGCCTGGGCGATGCATGGCATCGTCCCTACCAGACTCGGCTAGTCGGTTTCTGTCTTCGTGTTCACCGGCTTTTCTTCGCCGTCGCGTGCCAGCTTGCTTTGATCTTCAAGCGAGCGCTTCAGGTCGAGCGAGATCCAATCGAAGATCGTGTGAGTACCTTCGCTAGGGTTGAGTTGGTCTTTCAAGTTCTTGGTGCCGCGCAGAGGCTTGTATCCATCAATAAAGGTCAGGTGATCGATATTGCGGAAGACTCGAGCCGTGCGGACGTCCGTAAGCGACTTGATGCTGGCGACATCTTGCTCTCTGGATAGCGGTATCGAGCTGATTACCGAATTCGGTAGACAGAGAGCGCTTTGTAGTGGAGTAATACCGTCATTCAGTCCATAGACGTATTTGGTCTTTGCTTTCTCTGAAACTGATGGGTTGCAGACAACCGTGCTGATTTCGCGGTTGAGCATTCTCAATACAGGGTGCTCCATCGCGAAGTGAGAAGGCACTTTCACCGTTAAGAACGTATAGGGCAACATCACACCGGAGGCAATAAAGCGCTCGGCTTTTGGCATCAAGTATGGATTGAGCAAATAGCCGCCGTAGGCAACGATCTTCTTCTTATTGATTGGTTGAGCATTGAGAGCCAGAAGGGAGCGATTCTCCGAATCGGCTATTGTCAGCGTTCCTTTTGGACCAAACGGGAGAGTCGATTTGTAGCTGCCGATTTCCGGCACGCTCGTGTCGGCATTGTCCCAGCGCAGATCGCTCATCAGCACTGAATTGCGCTTGAAGTAAATCTTGTAAGCGATGCTGTGATCGATTCGTGTCCAGGGGAAGCAAATGTTCTTGTAGACACCGTACTGCAGCCAGTTGGTGGAGAACAGCGGCGAGCCATGGAACGGTACGCCGAAGGCCATGAATAGCTTGATCTTCTCTTCAGTGTCTTTTTCCGAGAAAGCTTCGTAAGCGACGTTGCCGCCCATGCTGAGCGCCATCATCGTTATCGGTTTATTGGCCAGCGAATAAAGCTTGCTGATTACATTGCGCAGCTCGGGAACTGTCTTTTCCAGTTTGTCCGAGGTGGAATAGCGAACGAAGTAAATTTTGAATTGCTTATCGAGCTGCGGGTCTTCCTTTACGTGCTTGATGACCTTGGACCAGCGGAAATTGCGGTGAAACTCGCCATGCAGTCCATGAACCATAAGCAGAGGCTGGCGATCGCCTATCGGTGCGCTATCGTACTCGTAGAGTTGAGCAGCCTCAGGCTTTACTCTCAACTGCTTGACGGTTGGCAAGGGCGGTAGTGTTGATTGAACAACTGGAGTTGCAGCTTCGAACTTTTCAGCAGAGCTGGTCAGCATTCTCTTTGCCGGCTCAGCGCTGAAAGCAGCCGTTGTAAACACGGATGCAGTTAACAGGCTGGTTGCCAAGATGGTTGGAAATCTTGCACTTTGGTACATAGCTTTTGTTACCGGTTTTGGAAGCCCCTTACTAATGGCTGAGAAAGCCACAAATTAGAACCACATTAACAAATTATCGACAGAAAGAGAACCCGTTGGAAAGCGAGAACCCTATGGCGAAGTCCCATTTTCGTATCGTATTTTTCTACTCTGATACTGGAGGCGGGCACAGGAGTGCCGTCAACGCCATCGACTCGGCGGTAAAGGAATTGATTGATCGCGATTCCCGCGGATATACATTTGACCTCAGCGCCGACCCCATAGTTGAAAAGAGTCACCCCGTAAACAAGAAATTCGTGGATCTTTACAACTACCTGCTCGGGCACAAGCAAGAATGGATGAAGTACTACTTCTGGTTCATTCAGACCTTCAAGCCCAATGATTCCGAACTCGGCTACCTGATCGTCAAGCGTTATCTGACCAAAATGTTTTCGCAAGCGACTCCTGACGTCATAGTCTCGGTTCACCCGATGACCAATCAATATGTAGCTCGCGCTCTCAAAGACCTGGGATTGCACGAAACGGTCAAGCTTTTGACGGTCGTCACCGATCCCAACGGCAATTTCTGGCGTGGCTGGGCCTGTCCGGACGCAGCTCTGACGGTGGTTCCCAACTCTTTGTCCAAGCAGCAGCTAGTGGAGTGGGACGTACCGGCAGAGAAAATTCGCATCGTCGGTATGCCTGTAAATCCCCAGTTCTTGAAGCCACCGCGCACTACTCGCAAGGAATTCATGGAGTCGCTCGGACTGGACGCCAAACGCACGACTATCTTTCTGAACGCCGGCTGGGCTGGCGGCGGCAACATGATGGACATGTATCAGCAGCTCAGCAAGACCAAAAAGGACATCCAGATCATCTTCCTGTGCGGTCGCAACGAAGAGCTATACAACAAGGTGAAAAACGCTGCAGCTCAGAACCCGATTCCTACTGCCGTTATGCCTTACTATGACCGCATGTCTGACATCATGTCGCACGTCGACTTGATGGTCACTAAGGCGGGCGGGTTGACTACCTTCGAGGCAATCTCCAAGAAGTTGCCGCTTGTTTTCGACACGATCACCAAGCCAATGCCTCAGGAGCTGGGAACAGTGCAGTTGCTGGTCAGGGAAAACCTGGCTTACACTGTCGACAATCCGGAAGACATTCTTCAAATCGTTGAGAATTTCACGCCTATTGAAGATAGAGAGCACTATAAGCTGCCCACTCGCTACAGTCTGGACAGAACCGAAGCGGTCTACGATATTGCTAGAATGATCCTGGGTTTTTGCGATCCGAGCTTTTCGCCGGTTTTCGATCCAGCCTCAGGCAGCATTCGAGAACCGGTTCGCGCCGAACACGGCAAGCACGTAATGCTCGACATTTCGCAGGGACAGACTACATAAACAAGAGCGAGTCAAATCGCCAGTGTCCTGGTAGAGATGAAACTGCACGTACGCACATTTGTATCCGACTTCAAAGAAACAAAGTCGCATCCTGACGTTGTATTGATTCACGGCACCGGTTCCAACGGTGAGATGTGGAGCAAACAGCTGGAGTTTTTGCACAGGCGAGGACACCGAGCATACGCTCTCGATTTGCGCGGACATGGTCTGAGTGAAGAACCATTAGATACGACCGATCTGGAAGTGCACATGGCAGATGTTCTGGAGACTCTCCAGACTCTCGATCTCCATTACCCAATTGTGCTTATTGGGCCTTCTCTGGGATCCAG
>JAYRNY010000443.1:0-9821 GCA_041911975.1 bacterium
AAAGGATTCACAGCTCCTGCTCATTGTGGGATCTGTGCACGGAACGATTCGACTGGTGCCGAGCCCCATGGACTACTGGATCTGCACATCAGAACCGATCCGCGATATCCCGAGACGCGAAGAAATGATCAAGGAGGTAAAACTCAAGAATCCCAATTTGAGCGAAACTGACGCGTGCCGGCAGTCCGTGTATTACCTCGGATTGCAGCACGACAGTTGAGTCCGGAGATTCTGCTTACCCGTTCGTCTGCTGACCACCATGGCGAACGAACGGCAGAGATCCGGCATCCGGAAAGGAACTGATGGAGAAACTTTTTCGTCCGAATCGAATATTTGTCATTTTCTGCCTGCTTTTGATTTTTGTCTGGGTGGGACTGCAATGCGTTTCCAACCTGAGAGTGAGCGAAGTAGCCAGAGAAGAAGCATTGGAGGTTTTCGATTGGAACTGGCCGGGACGGCTATCTTCAAATGCGGAGATAACTGATGTATCGGTCCTGGCCAGGTCGGAGAACGAAGCAAAGGTCAGAGTCAAGGCCAGGCAGACCCTGACAAAACTTGCTTCGGTTGACGAAAAGAATGATGGTCAGAAAAAGCCGGAAACTCAAATGTCTGGTGGTGCCGAAACCAAAGATGATACCGCCTGCGTACTTACGCTCTATCGCTCTAATCGCAACTGGGTCCTCGGAAAAGTGGAGTTTGACTAATGTATTGGAGAGTAAGAAGAGTCAGTCCTGAACAAGTGGTTAAGACCTACGGCGTACATGCCTGCCTGGCTGTAAGCCTTCTTTGTAACGCCTTCCTGCTTTTGACACGACCCAATCCTCAAAAGCAGGTTTCCAGCGAAATGAAAACCAACCTGGATGTATTCGCTCGCAATGTCACTCAGCACATCCTCGATACGAGTTTCATTAGCTATGAGTATTCGACAAGAGCGCTTTTGCCGACGGGAGCGGTGCCCGGCGAGTTGGCGCCTCCTGTGCTGGCGCAATTGAAATCGCGAGAGCAATTGCCTAAGACTATGGAGGATTTGAGAGCGACATCCAGAACGCTGGAATCACAGCGCCAGGTGTCCGCTATTCGCATCGATCAGGTCAATCAGGGAGAGCCTGACAAAGATGGTCTATTGCCTCTTGATGTGAGTGGCGTTGTCGCTATTCACTCGGCCGATGAGTCCGTCTCCGGCAATCCGGTCGGTTTCCATTTCTTCTATAAAGTAGGGATGGCTGCCAATCCGAACAATCCGGAGCAAAAGCGACCGATTGTCGTCAATTTCCAGGACATGTCGGCAGGCAACAAGTAGAGCCAGATCAAGCGATCAATATAGAGGCGCCGTTTTTTCGGAAAGCCTCCAGATGTTTTTCGTCTACGGAAGAATCGGTGACGATGGTTCCGATTGCTTCGATGTCTGCCACCTTATATGGTGATACGCGATTGAATTTCTGTCCTTCCGCCAGTACATATGACTCTGCGGAACGTTCGATCATCGCTCGTTTTACAAGCGAGTCGTCATAATTTGAAACTGTCGCTCCATACTGCAGATCCAGGCATTCCATACTGATTAAGCAGAGATCAGCCTGGATGCTCGAGATTTCCTTAATTGTCTCGGGTGCGAAAGTGAGCAGGAGATCTGGTGTGACGTGACCGCCCAAAAGCCTGACGTCGAGCCGGGGCAGCTCAGACAGACGTATTGCCGTGGGCAGGCAATTGGTGATGAAGGTAGCTGCAAGATCCGGTTTCAGATGCGCTGCCACTTGTGCGGTCGTGGTGCCGCCATCGATGAAAATCACCTGCCTGTCCTTTACAAAGGAGGCGGCTCGCCTGGCGATGGTGTTCTTTTCTGCAGGCGACTCTTGCTCTCGTTTTGAAAATTGAAAAGTCACCTTGCCCACCGGCAGGGCGCCGCCGTGGACCCTCTTGAGCAAACCGGCCTCAGCCAGATCCTTTAGATCCCGGCGAATGGTGTCTTCCGACACTCCCAGGTCATTGACCAGTTCTTGTGAAAGGACGCGCCCCTTTTGGCTGAGCGATTCCAGTATGCGATTTTTTCTTTCGTCATTAAGCATCTGTTGTAAGGGGTTGTCAATGCGGGTTTGTGCATGTATTATCTGGGCTGTGCTGGTTTTTGCTGGTATGTGCAGTAATTATAGGTGGTCTTATGTTTCAAATCCAAGCCTCAGGTAAGATTTCAGCCAAAAAGAACCCTCGCAAACATGCCGGAAATAAAACAACTAAGGAAAGAACAGTATATAAATTGGCCGCCATTGATTTAGACGGCACTCTCCTCAATCATGAGCGGCGAATCTCTGACGAAAACAAAGCGGCAGTATCAAAGCTGCGCGCAAATGGCATTGAAGTTGTCCTCGCTTCCGGTCGCAAGCATGAGGATATCCACAGATTTCATAAGGAGCTGGAGCTGACCAGCCCGATACTTTCCTGTCATGGTGCGCTGGTAAAGGATCCTTTTACCGACGAAGTAATCAGCAACCGCTTCATCGAGCGCGAAATAGTCATTTACTTGATCGAACAAGCAATAGCGGAAGGGCTTTCATGGGTCGTCTACGACCAGCGTGGCGTCCATCTCTGCGAGTCGGAATACTGGCTTTCCGAATACGTGCGCCGCACTTGTTTCGATCGCCCCAATATCTGTAGTTCTGTAGTCGACTACGTTTTCACCCACGCCGAGAAGGTGAACTGGATGGGCGACGAAGAGTCGATTCGCCAGCAATTCCGCCGCATGGTCGACATGTTTGCCGGGCGCCTGACCACAGTCATTACCGATCCAGATCATCTCGAATTTACTCTTCACGGCGCCGATAAAGCAACGGGTCTCAAAGACCTGACCGACCGTCTTGGCATTGCCAGAGAAGAAGTGCTCGCATTCGGCGACAGCAATAACGACGTCACAATGCTCTCCTGGGCAGGCCTTGGAGTGGCTATGAATCATGGAACAACGCAAGCTAGATTGGCTGCCAAAATGATCTCCGCTCCCGGAGACGAAGGCGCCAGCCTGGCTCGGGCCGTCGATTCCATTCTTGCTTAGCAACCCAACTTTTAAAAACCCAATGCACCCAAATACGGTCGCTGCAAGGCATTTAGCCTGAACAGTGACCGTATTTTCAGACCCGTACTCGTTCTCAAAAACAAACCGTTATCGATTTGTTTTGAAAACCATGTTCAAAAATAAACCGTTATCGATTTGATTTCGATTACTACCTGTATACAGGATTGCGTCTCAGAACTTGCGGCATGCGCTGGTTGTGCCAGTATTGGCGGCGCTCACAGGGACCGCAGTCTTCCGGCTCACGGCGGTAGGGCTCGTGATAATAGTCTGGACGGTAGATTTGCGGACGATGGCAGTTGCCGCGGTCGAAGCGGTCGTTCCATTGATAGTAGTCGCGCTCGCGGCCCCAGTCGTTGCTCCAGTCCATTTGCTGGCGACCCAGGTTGGGTCTGCCCATATATATGTTGATCTCGCCATAATTGTTGATTATAGGTCCGCGCGAGTAGTTGTCGCGTGGAGGGCAATTTTCGTAATCGATTGGTGGTCGTGGACTTTCTTCCGGCGGGCAGGGTCTGCGCACGGGCGGTTCTACTCGAACTGGCGGCTCGACGCGCACTGGTGGCTCAATCGGCGGTTCTTCTTGCCGTGGGCAGGGAATCTTTAATTTCCATTTTTCGCTCAAGTAGTCGCGATTGCAATCGAGCGTTTTGTATCTGTCGTGATTTGCTTCGACAATGGCATCCTGCATTGATTGCAGTGAGTCTCTGTTGACCGCCTGTCCTGACTGTTTCAAGGCTCGTTCGGCAACGGTGGAGAGGCTGTCGCCCCATTTCACCTGGTAGTAGCCGTTTTGATCTAGATCTAGTGGTTGACCTCTTTGCACTTGCGAATCGGCAGCCCATTGCTGCGCGCGCGGAGTGGAGAGTTCGTAGTCAGGTCTGAAATTGCAAGCTGCGGAATTCTCTTGAGAGGAATTCTGTTCGCAGTCACGCCATGCGCCATTATCTGTGCTCATTTTAAGTCCCTTATTTCAGCCGCCGGACTTTATGTCCAGTGCTTAAGGTGTAGGTTGCGAGAGGGAAGGGCTGTTGCCCGCTTGCAGGTATTAAATATCCGGCGAGCCGATTTGCATATGGTGATTTTCCCCCTCACAGGCGCGGTCGTTACGCTTCGACACATTCTGCTTTACGTGAAACGCCCACGGGGCGGACAATTTCCCAGTTGCCAGCATGACGTCACAAAAGAGGTTCTATTGTGTTTTCCGGAATCATCGAAGAAGTTGGTCAGGTAAGCGAAATCATCCAGACAGGCGATGGCTGCCGTCTGACTATTCAGGCTAAGAAGGTCGTAAACGCGGTCAATCTGGGCGATTCAATCTCGTGCGACGGTATCTGCCTCACTGTCGTCAGCTTTGATTCGCAGTCTTTCTCTGTAGAGGCGGTCCTCGAGACAATGCGCCGAACCAAATTAGGCGACAAAAAGGTAGGCGACGGCGTCAATCTGGAGAGGGCGGTCACTCTTAATGACCGTCTGGGTGGGCATCTTGTCACCGGTCACATCGATGCCGTAGCGACCGTGTCTAAGGTTGAAGACGATGGATTCTCCAAAGTCATTACATTCGAACTGCCAGCAGAACTGGCTCCACTCTTTGTTCCTAAAGGCTCGGTAGCGGTCGATGGAGTTTCCCTCACCGTAGTGGACTGCCCCATCCCCGGAGAAGGAGAGCAATTGCGCTTCTCGGTTGCACTGATTCCACACACAATGGAAGCGACAACCTTTAAGTCTCTTAAGCCAGGTGGCAAAGTCAACATCGAAACTGATGTAATCGCCCGCTACGTGGCGCGCTGGCTCGAACCTCATCTGGACGAGAAGCTTAAGAAAGTGGCGGCGAAGATATCTTCAGGCGTAGCAAACCGATAGACTTGAAGTTGCTTGAAAACGGTAACCCGGCTACATGAGGCGAATATCATGAAGGCAGAATTCCAAAAGAACAATTGTGCTGCCGTCGACACGGGCAATACTAGTGATTCGAGAGCCTCTGCTCAAGAGTCAGTCGACACGCACGCTCATGAGTCCGCCCGCCTCAACTCGGACCTCGAGAAAGAGAATAGAGAAGAGGAAAGTTGCTTCGACTCTATCGAAGATGCGCTCGATGATATTCGCCAGGGAAAATTTGTCGTCGTATCTGATGATGAGAGCCGGGAAAACGAAGGTGACTTGATCTGTGCAGCAGAGCTGGTTACCCCTGCCATGATCAATTTCCTCGTCACTGAGGCGCGCGGCTGGGTGTGCCTGGCTCTCTCTCATGAGAAGGCTCAGCAATTGGATCTGCCGATGATGGTGGACAACAACACCGAGTCTCAGTCGACTGCCTTTACCGTCACTATTGATGCCGATACCAAATTTGGTGTCACAACGGGAATCAGCGCTTACGATCGCGCTACTACTATTCGAGTCGCCGTGGACTCCATGTGCAAGCCCACAGACTTGCGCCGTCCCGGACACGTTTCGCCACTGATCGCCAAGCCCGGCGGTGTTCTTCAGCGTGCTGGGCACACCGAGGCAGCGGTCGACCTGGCCCGTCTTGCCGGACTGAATCCATCCGGCGTCATCTGCGAGATTATGAATGAAGACGGCACCATGGCCCGCGTGCCTCAGTTGCGTGAATTCTGCAAGAAGCACGGCATCAAGTTCATCAATATCGCTCAACTGATCGCATATCGCTTGCATCGCGAACGGTTTGTAGAGCGTGTTGCTACTGCCGAGTTTCCATCCGCATACGGCACATTCCAGGTTCACGCGTACAGAAACACTCTGGACGGGCAGGAGCATCTTGCCTTTGTCAAAGGCGATTTGACCGACAAGAAGGAAGTGCTCATCCGAGTGCACAGCGAGTGCCTGACAGGCGACGTTTTCGCCAGCCTGCGCTGCGATTGTGGACCGCAATTGGAAGCGGCCATGGCAATGATCGCTCAGCACGAAACCGGAGTTCTCGTTTACCTGAGACAGGAAGGCCGCGGCATTGGATTGTTGAACAAAATTCGCGCCTATCAGTTGCAAGACAAAGGTCAAGACACTATTCAAGCCAACGAGTCGCTGGGATTCAAGCCGGATCTCAGAGACTACGGAGTAGGCGCTCAGATTCTCTGCGACCTGGGGCTGTCCTCGGTGCGCATCATCACAAACAATCCTCGCAAGATTGTCGGGCTGGAAGGCTACGGTCTCCAGGTTGCCGGCAGAGTCGGTCTGCCTGCTGCTTGCAACAGTCACAATCTGAAGTATCTGCTCACCAAAAAGGAAAAGATGGGCCACTGGCTGGAAGGACTCGATAAGAACTGGCAGGAGACAACGACTCCGCAAGGTTTTTCATTGAATTCAATCTCAAGTGAGCCGAGCACAGTAGTTTAGAAAGGAGAAGCAAATGGCTCGTCGAAATGATGATTCACAAAAACCGCGCATCGTCGAGGGACGCTTGATTGCTACGGGTTTGAAATTCGGCATCGTGGTCAGCCGCTTCAACGACTTTATTACCGAGCGCTTGCTGGATGGCTGCCTCGACACACTGCGCCGTCATGGAGCCGACATCAGCGACGTGGATGTGATGTGGTGCCCTGGTGCATTTGAAATTCCACTTGTTGCTAAATACGCGGCGGAAACTGAAGCCTACGATGCCATCATTTGTCTGGGCGCAGTTATTCGCGGCTCGACTCCGCACTTCGACCATGTTGCCGGTCAGGCTACATCCGGTATCGCCCGCACCTCGATGGACACCGGCGTTCCGACTATCTTTGGTGTTCTCACCTGCGAATCGATCGAGCAAGCCGTAGAGCGCGCCGGAACGAAAGCGGGCAACAAAGGTTGCGACGCCGCCCTCGCTGCAATTGAAATGGTCAACCTGATCTCGTCGATCAAAACCAATCACGCTGTCGCAAAGTAGTAAAGTTGTTCGCGAATATTTACGGGCGGCGCATGGCGTCGCCCTGTTTTTTTGCAATATGAATCTTCACATCTTCACCTGCGATACAAGGTGTGACTCGACTCCTGGTGCTTAGTGCGCTTCTTGCAGTTCGAGAATTTGCTGCTCGGCAAGCGGATGTTCCTTGAGGAACTGTTCGATCGTGTTTGCAACTTTGAGAGCGTGAAGGAGCGGTCCTTCCACTTCAATCTCTCTCAACAGCAAGGCTCGATGCATAGGCAGCTTTCTCTGGATCATCTGCGACAGGGTCTTGGACGTGAGGTGGAAGCAGATGCGCGGGCGCTCGTCTTCAGGGTCGAAGCGCTCAACTACCGCTTTGCCTTTTCTTGCTCTGAGTATCCAACCCAAACCATCGGCATCCTTGATGATGAATCCAATCGTGGTACCGTTGGAGGTGGCTCGCTTCAGAAGTCCTTCATCGAAATGCTGGGGGATGAATTCTTCGAAGTAGTATGCGGCGAGGCGCTCGGTAAACTTGAAGAGCTTCCGCTTCTCCTTGTCCTGAGGCACTCCCCAGCCTGAAAGCTCGGCCTTTTCCGCGACATTGTGGAAGTATTGATTGTCGACGCGCGCTCCGGGAATTCCATAACGTCCCGCAACTTCAAAAAGATTTCTGGTCTTCACTTGCAAGTTGTCGTTGAGCATTTTGCGCAAGACGCCGGGCAAGTTCAGAGAGTCCTTCTCGCTTTCAACTACTGTATGAAAGCCCATCTCTGAAGCCAGTGCGGATAGCCATTCGCGGTTCAACGTTGCTTCCGTCGAGACGAGATTCAAAACGCGTGGTCTCGAATCGTCTTCCAGATAGCGGCAAAATGTGTTCACCACTTGATCGGAAGGAGAGAAAAAGAGTGTGTAGTCGGGATTGTAAGAGACTTTCAAATCGCCGTTTTCCCGATTGCTATTGTTATTCTTCGATTCGTGATGTTTGTGAACCATCGCCAGCTCTCTTATGAGAGTAAGCGGGCCCGAGTAGTTGACGAAATCAGCAGACTGAGAATCGGGCGCAATCAGAGGCAGGCGGATCAAATACCAGGGAGCCTCGGATTTCTCCAAAGCTTCCATCACTTTGTTCTCGTACTGCTGGCAAATGCTCTCGAAGTGGCTTGTCGGCTTGCGGCGTTCGAACTCGCATTCTTCCGGCACGACGCCGTCAGTCTGCACGCCGCCCCAGATAGAGGAAACAATGAAGATGGGCTGCTCTTTGAAATACTTGAGCAAAGCGGGCAATTCGGTTGCCGCCCAGGGAGCTCTTGGAACTCTGGGCTCATCGAAGTTTGGTGGCAGTCCACAAAATATGACTGCATCATATGTGGTGCCCTGCTTGGCTCCTTCTGCTTGGTCGATGAATTTGACTCGGTCCTGGAACATGCGAAAGCGTTCGCGACCGCCAAAGGCTTGTTCGAGCGCGCTTCTAGCCGAGGAGCGCAGATCGAGTGGCGACAGGCTGAAGAGGTTTAGTGACGATTTAGTAGGAATGTGTACATTCCAGCCGCGCGTAACCAGGTTGGCAGCAAGCGGTCCAGAAAAACTGGATACCGGGCCCCATAGATAGGCTGTTTTGTGCGTCATTCCGAATTAGCCTCAGATTTGTAGTGCCGGCAGAGGTTGTTTTGAAGTCGCGCCCTGAGGCAGCGATAGTTACCGGCAGTCCACCTAAATGAGTGGGCAGCTAGAAATTGCAGCATAAATGGTAGCAATTAATGGACATGGCATGCCAGCTTGTTAAGCCTTTGCCGCCGCTTGACTAACCTTTTTACGTCAAAATCCGCTCGATATCCTTCGATTTCTATCTTGGCAAGGGGTTGGAAAAGTCCATGTTTGACTCCACAACCATGGTTCCAGCGATTTCGTCGCCTTTCCTCAAACTGTCCGGGCGCTTCCAGGCTCGATAACATTCCATGGGCAGAACCACCGCCACGTACACCATTCCGACAATTTGAATCAAGCCGGTAATCGAGTCAGACACTATCTTGTGAGCCTGCTGCCACCAGGGAAAAGGGAGGTTGACCAGATGTATGACTTGCAGAATTATATTGACGAGCAAAAGTACTATGTAAGGCGCGCAAAGTATGACATTGCGCTTGAACGACTGGGCGATCGTGCAGGGTCTGCCGGTGCGGGCATCGACCACTTGCAATCCCATGAGGTTCTTGCCGAAACCCCTGCCGCTGAAGAGTGCGTCCTTGAAAAGAACGATAATCGGCATGGCTATTTGCGGGTTGAAGAATTGATTCAAGAACGGCACAAATGTCATGGGCACCGACAGTATTACGCCGATAAAATAGGCGCAAACAAAGTCAATAAGCAGAGCCCCGGCACGTTTTCCGGGCTCAATGCGTACTGCACCGCCTTCTTGTCCTTCCGATTCTTGATACTGGTCTTGCCACTGGTCCTGATTATTTGCCTGACCCTGCATGCCCTGTCCGTCACCAGGGAATTGGGCTGGTTGGTAATTGGGGTCCTGCTGATAATTCTCGTTCAAATAGGCGCGATTATAGTTGCGCTGGCCCTGCGGCTGCCTGCCAGAGGGCTTTCCAGGCTGCTTTTCCGGGCTACCTCCTCGGTTGCCAAAGGATTTCATTTGGTGCTGTCCTTCCTTTTCGGGTTGGGCTCCCGGTTCAGCCGAGATCCTGCAGTCTTAAGCGTGTAGCGCCTTTTGGGACTTTCTAATCATACCTAGTTCTGAGCTAGTTCTGACCTGCTTCTGGATTGATTTCGAAGCGAAGTATGGGCGAAACTCACCTCTCTTGGTATCTATACCCGTATTTAAAAGAGTGACTCTCGCTTCTTGAAATAAGCTTGAGCGGAAATTGAACAAATAGTGATAGGTTCAAGGTTTAGCCT
>JAYRNY010000444.1:0-3410 GCA_041911975.1 bacterium
CAAGCGTACGATAGTAAGCGTAAGAATGACAATCACTATTTGATCTTGTGGTCGTATTCTATACGAGTCGGCTGATGGATCTGATTTGAAGAAAATCCACGCATGGCAGTTGAGCTTTTGCAACTGCGCACGAATTTGTTCGCCCAATCGATTTGCCGGAGGCATCATATGCGGTGCCTCAGATTGATCAAGGACAGATTCCTAAGGAGAATTAGTTATGGGATATGCAAGATGGAGTCACGATGACTGGGACCACTATGTGCGTGGCAACCTCAGAAAGTCGATCAACGAAATATTCAGCCACAGCCTCGATCCGGATCTTGATCCGTCAAGAATCAGCTATAGAGAATCGCGCGATTCTGAAGAAAATCCACTGTCCACACCAATAATTGTGGCTGTCGATCAAACCGGCTCGATGGGATTCCTTGCGGAAAGTCTGATCCGCGAAGGACTGGGAACGCTCGTGGAGTCAATATATGCGCGCGTGCCGGTTACCGATCCGCACGTCATGTGCATGGCTTTCGGCGACGCCTGGACAGACAGAGCGCCGCTGCAAGTGACTCAATTCGAGGCGGACATACGCATCGCAGAGCAACTCTCTAAATTCTACATCGAAGCAAACGGCGGCGGCAATGGCTACGAGAGCTACAATTTGCCCTGGTATTTTGCAGCGACTCGCACCAGATGTGATGCTTGGATTAAGAGACAAAGGAAAGGCTTTCTCTTTACTGTAGGAGACGAGCCACCTCCGCCTGAACTGCTTGCCTCGCACGTGAAAACATTTATGGGTGGTGGATTGCAGCGCGACATCAGCACCCGGGATCTCTTGAATGTGGTCAAGCAAAACTGGGAGGTCTTCCACATCATTACTGAAGAAGGGATGTATTGCAGAAGCAGACCTCAACAGACTAAAGGAACTTGGTTCAAGCTATTGGGCGAGCGTGCGATTGGTCTTAGCGACCATAAAAGACTTCCAGAGCTGATCGTTTCCATTCTCCACGTTGTAGAGGGAGAAGATCCCGAAGATGTTGCGCTGAGTTGGACAGGAAAAACTGCAGATGTTCTTCTTCAAGCATTGAAGAGTTTGACAATGCTGCAACTGCCGACTGTTCTCGGATAGAAAAGGAGGCACCGCTATGAGAGCTGGTATTGCCGTTATTGGCGCTAACTACGGAGACGAGGGCAAAGGAGCAGTTACGGATTTCATCGCCAGCCAAATGGGTCCCGATGACTGCACTGTGGTCAGATTCAACGGCGGTGCTCAGGCCGGTCACACAGTCGTCTCTCCAGATGGACGCCGCCATGTCTTCAGCCACTTCGGCGCCGGTTCTTTTAGCGGCTGCCCAACTCACTTGTCGCAGTTTTTCATTGTCAATCCGCATTTTTTCGTCAAGGAATTGCAGGAGCTTGCCGCATTGGGTTTAGAGCCAAAGGTTTCCATCGATGGACGTGCGCTGTTGACCACCCCTTTGGATGTATTCATCAATCAAGCCATTGAAGAGCAACGGGGATTGGCTAGACACGGAAGTTGCGGTGTCGGCATAAATGAAACCGTAACTCGCTGTTTGAAAAGTCCTGAGTATTCGACACAGGCTCAGGATCTTCTAAATCCACGACTTTTGCACCAACGAATTCTTTATTTGGCTAAGAACTGGCTGCCAAAGCGCCTCAAGGCGTTGAACCTGCATACTGAGATTGAACAGGTCAGAAAAATCGAAGATGTTCTCGAGTCGGTTGTTTCTGTGTACATCGATGAATGCGATCGCCTTCTCGGCAATGCCGACATTACGCTGTCATTCCCCGATTCCGGTTTCTTTGTCTTTGAAGGGGCGCAGGGCCTGATGCTGGACGAAGACCGATTGGATCAATTCCCGCATGTGACGCGCTCGAAAACAGGACTGGAAAATGTCGCTTTTCTCTGCAAGCGCAACCAGATTGAACTTATGGATGTGCATTATGTCACCCGAACCTATTTGACGAAACACGGAGCAGGACCGCTGCCGAATGAGTGTGATTGGCGTTTTTCAGATGCGACGAATATTGCCAATCGATATCAAGGCAACCTTAGATACGCGCCATTGAGTGTTGAAGATCTTTGCCATTCGGTTGATCTTGATTTTAGAAGGGGAAAATATTTCTTTCCACAAATCTCAGCACGATTGGCGGTCACCTGCCTGGATCAGCATAATATGCCAGACTTGGGCAGTCTTGAATTGCCTATAGGTATGCTTGCTAGAGGACCCGGCAGGCAAGATCTGGAATTTCAAGTGCCAAAAACCAGCATCTATTTGAACAGCGCCTTGAAGCCAATCTCGCGAGCCAATGCCGTCTTGCGCGCATAGGTGTCTTCAGCTCGATCCAAAATAGTCGTAATCACTTCAGTGTAGAAGACAGGCGGCTTGCAGTTCATCCACAGGTAGAACGAGAATGAGCCGGGAATGGTGTTTATTTCATTGAAATAGAGAACATTCGTGCGCCTGTCGAGCATGAAGTCGATGCGAGAGACACCAGAGCAATTGAGAACTTTGAATGCTTTAACTGCATATTCCTGCGCCTGGACTTTCAGTTCCTCCGGCAGGTCCGGCGGATCGATGACCCTGGTCAAAGATGCCATGCCGGCTAGGCTGTTGTCGCCTTTCTTGCTTGGACCTCTGAGATATTTGTCTTCGTAAGTCAGTTCATCGCCCGACGAGGAGACCGGGATTTCAACGACGGACGCCCTCGGCTCGCCGTCATCGATGACTGAGACGTTCAATTCCATCTTATCGTCCAGGCAAGGTTCCACAATCGCGCCCACATCATATTTGAGCGCCAGAACGATTGCAGAGTTAAATTCCTCGACATTTCTGACTTTGGCAACGCCAATGCTGGAGCCAAGATTCAGAGGTTTCACAAAGAGCGGAAACTCTTCCAATCCGGGGTGTTGAATGACTTGCTCGCGCAAAAAATCCAGGTGATTTCCGTAGTCGGCTTCAATTGATTCGCGCTTAACTACCACTCCCGGAAGGACTGGAATGCCGTGGCTCTCGACCAGCTTTTTCGCGTGATACTTGCTCATGCCTAGAGCGGAGGCCAGTACGTTGCAGCCTGTGTAGGGCACGTCTGCTAGTTCCAGAAGCCCCTGAATGCAGCCGTCTTCGCCGTATGTGCCGTGGAACGCCGGAAGGAAGATATCGACGTGAATAACCGACTCCGATTCTTTTCCCAGCATCGCATATGGTGCCTTGCCGGTGATTTTCGGGCGCAAAATGGTCAGACCCTTGATGTTCGGCTCTGGCAAAACAGTCACTTCATCAACAGAGCCGAGAGATGCAGGCATGCGCCGGTAGAAGTTCTTGTCATATAAAGCATCACCGCTGTACCATTTGCCTTGCGGAGAGATGTAGACCGGTATCGGGCGATACTTGGTC
>JAYRNY010000445.1:0-4722 GCA_041911975.1 bacterium
TACTCGAAAGATCCTCATAAAAAGCATGGACTTTTAGCCTCCATGTCCGGTGGCAGCGCTGAAATTCACCTAACTTTCGATGACGGGCCAAACCCCGCCACAACCCCGCGCTTACTCGAATTTTTCGAGGAAGAAGGCGTTAAGGCAACATTCTTTGTCATCGGTGAGCAAGTCGAAAAGCACGAAGAGCTGCTTTTGCAAATCAGCAAACATGGGCATGCGATAGGCAATCACACCTACAGCCATGTCTTTCTGCCGCTTTTGTCGGTGAAAAAAATGGAAAGAGAAATTCTTACGACCAATCAAAAAATCAAGGACATCACGGGCGAATCGCCGAGATTATTCCGACCCCCCTTCGGCATCGTCGACAGAAAAGCACATGACTTGCTCAAAGAGCAGGGTATGAAGACTGTTTATTGGAGCGCGTTTTCCGAGGACTGGAAGCATATAGGAGAGCGCTCTGTTGTAGAACGGCTGGTCAAATATGCACAGCCGGGCGGGATTATGATCATGCACGAATTGGAACCGACCGGAAATCAAACCATCGCCGCTGCGTCGTCGCTGGTGAAACAACTGAAAGACCGAAATTATCGCTTCAGCGCCATCGCCTGAAGGCTAAAACCCCACCAGTGCCTGTCCAACGAGCTTCAATGAAGCAAAGCGGTGGAGTATGTAATTCATTGTTATACTGAGGCTGCTCGCCCTTTTTATACTGGCTTGCCGTTTCTAACAACACGCGAGATCAAAGACTGTGCTTGACTTTCGCCCTCCCAAGCAATCGCCTTTCCTGATTACCTTCATAAAGCTCTGTGCGCCTCTTTACAAAAAATACGGCATGAGCGACACGGAAATCAAGGTCAAAGCAGGCGCCCTGGAACGCTTCCAAACGCTCAAGGGGCAAAGGGCCCTGGTCTGCCCGAATCACTCGAACAGGCATGATCCGCAAGCGATGTTCTTCTTCGGGCAAGCTGCCAAAGAGACTTTCAATTACGTGGCGGCGAGAGAAGTTTTTGACTGGGATCATGGATTCAACGGCTGGTGGCTGCAACATATCGGCGCCTATTCAGTCGTGCGCGGCGCACCCGACCGCGAGTCATTCAAAATGACCAAGAAGATCCTCTCGGAAGGAAAGCAAAAGCTGGTGCTCTTTCCGGAAGGCGAAATTTCCAGGCAGAACGACACGCTGTTGCCGCTGGAGACCGGTGCTGCGCAGCTTTCCTTCTGGGCGCTGGACGAGCTGGACAAACAGGGACTTGGCGAGCATCTGTTCATCGTTCCTATCGCCTTGAAATACACCTATACGGGCGACATCACACCGTCTCTGACGGATACCCTCACCCGGCTGGAAACAAAAATGTCCGTAGCGCGCCCATCCGGCTCCAAGCTCTATCCTCGCTTGATGGCGGTAGCGGAAAAACTGATTTCCTCTCTGGAATCGGAGTACGACCAAAGACCTGCTAAAGATGCCACTTTGAGCGATCGCATCACCGCACTTCGTCTGGCCATTCTCAGTCGCATGTCGAATTATTTGAACGTCGAGTTACCGCACAGCGATCGAACTCTTGATTCCGTGCGCATTTTGCGCAACAAGATCGATGACTTCGTATATGAAGACGAGCAGGGTCTTTCTGAATACGAAAGAGAGCGCCACGAAGAAAAAGCCGCGGCCATCAAAAGTTTTTACAAAGACCTGGATCGCGTCGTCAATTTCGTTTCCATATACGACGGCTACATTAGATCGCATATGACCCAAGAGCGTTTTGCCGATGTGCTGGAGCGCATCGAGCACGAGGTCCTCGGCGAAACGAAAGTCAAAGGTCCGCGCTGCATTTTGATCGACGTGGGCAATCCAATCGACTTGCGCAATTATCAAAGCGAATACAAAACGAACAAGAAAGCGGCCTTGCAGAAAATAACCGAAGATCTCTCCACCCAGATGAACAGCATGCTGGAAACGATGGAGCACGAACGCATGAAGAAGTTCGTCGATTACCCGTAGGGCCGCCGGCGAATTTCTCTTCCTGTGACGCATGGCTGGAGATCTCGCGTTTCTTCGCCCCGACAACTTAGTAGTTGATTTCGCGTTAAGGTAGTCAAGAATCCCTTACTCAGCGCTGTCTTCGGTGGTAAAATTGGCTGTCGGTCAAGCCAGGCAGGCGGTCCAGGGACCCTCCAAGGGGTGAAACTGCTGGCGCCTGGCGAAAACTAAGAAGCCTGGTAAGTTTAGACAAAGGGTAAATGCGAAAGCTTGCATTAGTAGGATTGGGTGCCTCCGGCTTATTCGCTCTCAAAGAGCTTGCCGGAGCTGATGTAGAAGTACATGTCTTCGATGTAGGACCGGTTTACGACAAGCGATATGCCTGCCCAATCGACCAGGGTGTACTTACCGTCTGCCCGCCCAAGGCTTGCAGCTACTGCGCTCCGGGGCAGTCTGCCGGCAGCTGGAACGACTTCAAAGTCATTCTTTCCGCCTCTCCTGTAATCGGAGGCCGGCTCTATGATCTGGTTGGCGGCGACGAACTGCAAAAGAAATTGAACGTCGTCAAAGAGACCATTTTGAAGCATGCACCGTGCGAAATTCCCGTTGTAACGCCGAATGCCGACGACCTCGAATGGATCAAGAAGAAAGCGACCCTGGCGGGCATGACTTATCACTACCAAGAACTGTTGCATTGCGGCTCAGACAACGCGCCGGCGATCAATACAAGCATTCTTGAAGAGATCAAGCAAAACGGTCCCAACATCGTTTTCCACTGGGACATGAAAGTTCAATCCGTATCAAGGCGCGGAGAGCAATTCCTCGTTCAATATGACGGATACAGAAAGCAAGGCAACGAGCAAGAAGACCTCTTCGACATTTGCATTCTTTCTGTGGGACGCGGCGGCGCGCACTGGCTGACGCAGCAAGAGTTCTACAAATCGCTCGACATTTATCCCGGTCAAGTCGACGTCGGCATTCGAGTCGAGACCAGTTGTTTCTTCACAGAAGAAGTGGACAGGCGCTTCTACGAGCCCAAGCTCTATTACAGAAGCAGGCACTCCAATGATGTCGTGCGCAATTTCTGCTCCAACCCGAAAGGCTTTGTGACGCCGGAAAATCATCGCGACTATGTGCTCGTCAACGGTCACTCAAAGATGTACGAGAAAAGCGAAAACAACAATTTTGCTGTGCTCGTATCGAAAACATTCACGCGCCCCTTCAAAGACCCGCAGCTATACTCACAAACCATCGCCAAGGTGGTAAACATGCTGGCCGGCGGCGGACCGCTCGTGCAGAGACTCGGTGACCTGCGCGCCGGACGCCGCACCAAATCGCTCACCAACAATCTTGTAAAACCGACACTGGAAGCCGAATGCGGAGATGTTTCTCTGGCATACCCACACCGTATTCTGGAAGGCATCATCGAATATCTCGACGCGCTCGACAAAATCTGCCCCGGGGTCGCCGATGACTCCACCCTGCTCTTTGCGCCCGAATGCAAGAGCTATCCGGACTCCATCACCGTCTCTAAAAACATGGAGACGAATATTGCCAACCTCTTTATCATCGGTGACTCATCGAGCTGGACACGCGGCGTCGGACAGGCCGCCTCGTCCGGACTGCTGGCCGCCGAAGGCGTGCGCAAGAAGCTGGGTCAGTCCAAAGAGAAAACTACTGTACCGGTTGCCTAGTTCCTAACCAAGAGCGGCAGAAGCGTTATCCTGCGCAAAGACAGAAGCAAGCTTGGTCTTTGCTCCGGACAACACTTCTGCCTAAGTGAAGGCATTGGTACCATCAGGCCATTCGGACTAAAGAAATCCCTGGCGGCATGGTTGTCCTGAGCAAAGGCCCGCCACGCGTTTGCCTTTGCGAAGGATTACCATGCTGCCTTTCGGTACGGAAGCTAGTCCTGCCAGTTCGTTGACGGCGTGTCGTCGTCATTCTCGGACATGCGCTTTTGCAGGTTGGCGTAACGCGCCATCAGTTCCGTTACTTCGGGGTGTTCGCTGCCCAGAGCTTTCTCTCCGACACCAAGACCCCAGCGGAAAAGACGATCGGCTTCGTCGTAATTTTCTTGCTCTTCGTATAGTTCAGCCAGATTTCTCAGCGCCTTGGCGACGCTGGGATGCTCCGGTCCCTGGGACTCTTGCGTGATCGAGAGGGCGCGCCAGAATAGCGGCTCGGCTTCGCTGTATTTGCCTTGATCCTGATAGACCTCTGCCAGATTGTTGAGCATTTCGGCAACGTGAGGGTGTTTCGGCCCCCAGTCTTTGGTTCGCAGGTCAACGAGCGTCTTGTAGAGGGGCTCAGCCTGGTCGTACTTGCACTGCAAATGAAAGAGCAGCGCCAGGCTGGCCAGGCTCTGCGCCGTCGATGGATGCTCCACTCCTAGCGCGGTTTGCCTGATGCGCAGGGCCCGCCAGAATGTTTTCTCGGCATTCGGAAAGTCGCCTTTCATGCGGTACAACTCGCCCATATGATTGAGAATTGTCGCGCAAGATGGATGCTCCACACCCCAGGTCGCCTCGCAAATCTTCAAAGCCCGTTCGTAAAGCGGCATGGCCAGGTCATATTTACCCCAGGCGTGATTGAGCAAAGCCAGATTTTGCAAGGAAGGCCCGATCGTTTGATGATCGGCGCCGAAGAATGATTCGCGCATGGCCAACGCCTTTTGAAAGAGCGGCTCAGCCATCTCGTACTTACCGTGAGCGCGATAGAAATCGGCAAGTGTTTCCAGAGCA
>JAYRNY010000446.1:0-4628 GCA_041911975.1 bacterium
AACCGCGACAGCCTTGCGCCGCCGGCGCCGCTTCACCTGCAATCGCTTCTCGCGGTACAGCCGATGCACGCACCTGACGTTCACGTGCTCGCCCTCGCGCCGCAGCAGCGCATGGATGCGTCGGTAGCCAAAGCGTCGACGCTGGGCTGCGAGGCTGACCGCGCGGCTGCGCAGGGCCTCCCGCCGGCCACACGTGCTCCGCTCGTAATGCAGCACGGTGCGCGACAGCCCGATCAGGACACACGCCCGTCGCTCCAAGATCCCCGTCTTCGCCCGCATCGCCGTCACCGCCTCACGTCGCGCCTGCGGGCTCACCGTCTTCCCCGAGCCACCACCTTGAGCGACTCGATATCGAGCATCGCATCCGCCAGCAGCCTCTTGAGCTTGGTGTTCTCCGACTCGAACTCGCGCAGGCGCCGGGCCTGCGACACGTCCAGCCCCCCCCCAGCCGGCTGCGCCACTTGCAGAACGTCGCGGCACTGAAGCCGAGCTTGCAGCAGAGGTCCTTGACCGGCACCCCGCCCTCGACCTGCTTCAGGAACCCGATGATCTGCTCGTCCGTAAACCTCGACTTCTTCATGTCCGCTTCCTCTCCGGAAAACGGACTCTACTAACTCTCGGCTGGCACTGAAATCGGGGGCTAGGTCAGGTCAACTGGCTTCCTACGGGACTTGTGCAGCTGGCAACATTCTGCTAGTCACACCATTCTCGTATTGCTATTAGAGGCCACATACGTACACGAAGATGAAATGCCGCAGTGGATGCCTCAGGTTCCTCATGTGTCCGCCCCGTTTCACCTTGAGTGAATCTGGGTGGGCCGACACAAGCTCTAGCATTGTTAGGTTTGGCGTTGGGATCAGCTCGTGGATTATGTGAAAGACATGCTGCTCCACTCGCGCTCGCTAACCAAGCCGCACATTGACACAAAACCGCATTCGTGAATATGTGAATGCCTATCTTTAATGCAACCGCAACCGGCTGCCCGAAATCCTTCACCTCATTTCCATTGAGCTCATCCAACGGCTGTTCTTAGACTCTCAAGCATAATCGCCACATTCAATCCATTTAGATCACGCCGAATGCCTACCGAATCACAACCAACTAAACCTTTCGCTGCGAGCGTTGTTGTACATCGGGTTTCGAGTTCGCCAACGGTTCAACGAATTGCCGCTCTTGATTTCACCAAGGGGGCACTAGTCTTATTTATGGTGCTGTATCACTGGATAAATTACTTCGTTGGACCGCAATGGGAACACTACAAATATCTTCGCTTTCTGACCCCCTCCTTCATCTTTATTACCGGGTTCATGATTTCAAGCATATATCTATCAAAATACCAGACCACCGACCCTCAGCTTCCGAAGCGACTATTTGCCAGAGGGTTTAAGTTGCTCTTCATCTTCCTCGCCTTGAATGCTGCTCGGATCTTCGTCGTGCCGTTGTTGGGCACAGGTGTTGTCCCCGCGAATCTGCTGGACCCAAGAAACCTGGTGACCATTTTCATTTCTGGGAATCTCCCGGTTGTTGGCAGCAAGCTCATATCGTTCTCCATCCTCGTACCCATAAGCTATTTGCTTATGCTCTCGGGGCTATTGATGCTTCCATTGAGATTCTTTCGATACACCTTTCATCTATCGTGCCTTGTTCTATTGTTGTCCACAGCGGCACTTGGGATTATGCGAATGCAGGCTGTGAACTTAGAACTGATTACCATCGGACTCGTTGGGGTGATGGCGGGCTTCTTGCCCATTTCGTCAATCAACAAGTTCGCCCGACACCCCTACTTGCTTGCACTTGCGTACTTCGTCTACCTAATTGCAGTGACCATTTGGAATGTCCCTTTTGCCGTGCAATTGGTGGGTGTACCCCTGAGCGTCATGGTCATCTATCTCGTCGGGATCGGCGCAAGCGGTGCGCGCAAGATTGGGCCTGAAGTTATCCTACTGGGGAAATACTCACTGTTCGGCTATATATCCCAAATTGCGATTCTTCAGATCCTTGCCGTTGTCTTCCGCCCCCAAACTCTCGAGTGGGTCGAAGTGACTGCAACCTTCATCGCTGCTTTTGCTCTAACCATCATTAGCGTAGAAATAGTAGATCGCCTAAGAACGACAGTAGCTACTGTGGACAGACTGTACAAAGCCATCTTCGCTTGAGCTGCTGCCGCCGCGCCCCAGAATGTTGCCTAAGCAGAAAAGCAATCTGACCGAGACGTCCTCTCGCAGAACCGCCTTGCACTACCGCCCAGACATTGATGGGCTAAGGGCCGTTGCCGTCCTTAGTGTGTTGGCATTTCATATCCAGTTTCGGTGGGTGCCCGGTGGATTCGTTGGTGTTGATGTCTTCTTTGTTATCTCGGGCTATTTGATTAGCTCGATTCTTTTCAATGAAATAGCAGAATCTCGCTTCTCAGTGCTCGGGTTCTATGAGCGTCGAGTCAGGCGAATTTTCCCAGCGCTTTTCGCAATGCTCGCGGTATTCAGCGTATTTGCCGTTGTTTTTCTATTGCCAGCGGAGCTGATTTCCTATGGCAGGTCAATGATGGCAGCCACGCTTTCAGGCTCCAATTTCTACTTTTGGAAGCATTCCGGTTACTTTGACTCACCGACGTCCTATCCGTTGTTGCACACATGGTCGCTAGCCGTTGAGGAGCAGTTCTACATACTGTTCCCACTTTTTCTCGTAACGGTGCGCAAGCTGTTTCCCGCCCATCTGCGTGTCTCGGTGGTGGTCCTCTTCTGCGCTTCGCTGCTGGCTAGCGCGATCGTTGTTTACCAAGACCGTGCCACAGCTTTTTATATGCCCCACACGCGTGCATGGGAACTGCTTCTTGGCACAATTCTCTCTCTGCGGTTATTTCCTCGCCTGCAATCAGCCTGGCAGCGGAACATTACGACGCTCGCTGGCATCGGGTTGATTGCGTATTCCATCTTGTTTTATACCGAGCGAACTCTTTTTCCGGGCCTGACCGCTCTGGCACCTTGCATTGGGTCCGCATTGATTATTGGTTCGGGAGAAAGCGGCTCTAGTGTTGTAGGCAAGATCCTCTCCTGGCGACCGGTCGTGTGTATTGGTTTGATTTCTTATTCGGTATATTTGTGGCATTGGCCTCTGATCGTCCTGCAGCAAATGGGCACCTTTGCCAGCAAAAGCGCGATCCCGTCATCCTTAATCGCAGAGTTGCTGCCCAAACATCGGCTGGACATGATTGTCGAAATTTGCGTGTCGCTGCTACTCGGAATCCTGTCGTGGCGTTTCGTCGAGCGCCCCTTTCGAATGGGGCGGCTTCGTTTGAAGCGACGGCCGCTTTTTGCGCTCGCGAGCGCAGTCATGATCGCTCTGATAGGACTTTCGTCATGGATGGTTGTTGCGAAAGGATTCGAGGGCCGCTTCCCGCCTGAGGCGCTTGAGGTGGCATCGCTGCAACACGATAGCGAGGAAATTGCGCGGACCGGATGTTTCATCACATCGGAGTCTCACTTCGAGAATTATAATTACAACGTTTGTCTGCGTGAGGACAAAAGCGGCCTTAAGAACAACTATCTTTTGCTCGGTGATAGTCACTCCGCAATGATGTGGTCAGCGCTCTCCCGTTCACTGCCCAACGCGAATGTCATGCAAGCCAGCACCTTTGACTGTGCGCCGTTGCTACACTCGCAACCTCACCCTGATTGCCAAAAAATGATGGCTTATATCTTTCAGGCTTATCTGCCTTCCCATTCGCTTCAGGGCCTTTTTTTGATCGCACGCTGGAGGGAGAAGGATTTCCCCGAACTTACACGAACAGTCGCCTGGGCAAAAGCGCACGACATACCCGTAACTGTCTTCGGCCCCGTGCCCGAATACGACGGGCCGTTACCCAGACTTCTAGCGTATTCCATCGCTTGGCAAAAGCCGGATTTCGCCAAGGAACACAGGGTAGATTCAATTGGCGCGCTGGACGCAAAGATGCAAGCCATGGCGAGAGATGTTTGGCAGGTGCGCTATATATCGCTGTACAACGAGATCTGCGACGTGGATGACTGTGTCGAGTATGCCGACGCAGACCGCAGGATTCCGATGATGGACGATGACAATCATCTCAACGAGTTTGGAGCGAACTTTGTCGTGAGACGCTTGGTCGCAGCAGGCAAGCTATAGTGAGCCGCGCGCGTGAATATGCTCGTTAACAATCTCGCGGAAGGTTCACTTTTCTTCCCCAGCTCAAGATGCAGGAGCTTTGAGCTGCGCAGTGGACAGTGACACCAAATGTTGCTGCGGACTCTGAGAGCACCCAAAGCACCGAAACATGAGCACGACCCTTGCTCTTGTCGTCTTTAGTGTTGGCGTCGCGGGGTTGTTCTTCCTTGACCGGAACGACTCCGTTCCGCCTTTCAGAGCTCTCTGGGTGCCAGTTATCTGGTTGTGGATCATTGGATCAAGACCAATTTCCGTGTGGCTGGGATTGGAAGGCACGGCCGACTCTCTTGACGCAACCCTGAAGGGAAACCCGGTTGACGCGGCAATCTTTGCCGTTCTACTGGCCGCTGGACTTGGCGTTCTGGTCCATCGAAGAAGGAGAACAGGCGCTTACCTAGCAGTGAGTGGTCTCGTTGTCGTCTACTTCTTATATACCCTCATGAGTGTGA
>JAYRNY010000447.1:0-4116 GCA_041911975.1 bacterium
CCCTACAACGGAACAGCGTGGGACAATCCCCACTTCAGCTGGACGAAAAGCCCAAAGAGCGTTCCGGTGCGTTGTTTTGAGGGTATTTTTCCCATCGACTTTTGAGCCGGCGAATTTGAGAATGTGTTCACAAAGGCGAGCGTGCGCCACAGCAAGACACCCCCGGCGCCGCATGGCAGATTTACTTGATGAACTCGCAAGATACTTCCTCTCAAATTCAACAAATTGAAGCAGCGATAGAAAAGCTCGTGGCTAAGCCGGTTGTCCCTGGTGACGGCACGGGCAACGCTCTGGCATCGCAAATGATGCACAAGGAAAACCTGCAAAAGGATTTGCAGCAGCAAGTGAAACTGAACCAGGATCAAATGATCAAGGATCAGATGGAACAGGCACGGCTGCGCAGCGAACTTGCATATAAGGAACAAGTGCAGCAAGCGCGGGTGCTTCAGGAGCAAACTCAGCGCGACCGTGAAGCGCAGGCGAAGCTCAGGCAAGAACAAATCAATCGGTACGAACAGCAGCAAATCAAGTTGAAACAAGAGCAAGTTCAACGCGAACAGCTTGAGCAGGCAAAGCGCAGACAAGAACAGTTGCAGCGTGAGCGCGAACAACAAGCGCGCCTGAAACAAGAGCAGACTCAACGCGATCAGCAATTGCAGGCGCGTTTGAAGCAAGAACAAATCCAAAAAGATCGAGCCCAGCAAGAGAAGGCCCGTTTGGAGCAGATTCAGCAAAGTATAAAGGACCAGCGCGAGCTATTGTTGGCTCAGCGCCTGAAAGAAGAGCGCAATCGCATCGAGCAGCTCAAGAATAAGAACCAGAGCAAAGATGCCGGTTTGGGCGAGAAGAAGCCCGGCAAGAACATTCCAAAAACACCCGAGCAACTGGCCAAAGACGAGGAAGCCCGAGCGTTTAGCGCCCGCACTGAAATGTCTTTGACTTCGATTGCCTTCTGCTCTCCCTTGATGCTTTTTGGCATGGGGGCGGCAATGTCCATATTCGACAATTTCGCCGGCGGCAAGAGAAACCCGACACTTTTGGAAGCCAGAAGAAAGAGCCAGCAGCAAATGGAATTGAGCGAGTATGCCCGCCTGGAAGCGGACAAGAAGTTCAACGAAATGGTCGAGCGCAATAATCTCACCAATAAGTCCAGCGTCTCAGACGTCCATGCCACGAAATTCGGGCAGCCGGTGAAGGGTGTCGAACGCAAGGAAGAAAAACCGCGTGTAAATCGGTTTGTAGCGGCTGAGAACCCGCCAATGCCGGCAGCGCGGAAGAATGATTCACTGGAAGTGAAAAAGTTGTGGAAGGAGAGGCAGCGGCTTCTCGAACATCTCGAACGCGTGCGCGGGCAGGGCAGCTTGGCGCTAGTATCAAAACTGGTATCACAGCTGGAAACGCTCGATCGCTCGTTGAAGCGCTTGGGGTGCGACCCACAGGCATAAACCAGTAAGGAGGAAAGAGCGAGGACAGGGGTTCCCTGAATGGGGCCTGATTTTTTTCGAGAACGAACACGAATCATTATAAGTTGATTCTATATGTCGATGAGACTGCTGTCTGCCAGCCGTTTTTCGAATGCTCGCTGATGCGCGATTGTGCATTCTGCGCATTTTTAGATTGTGAAAATCAGGACCCTCACTGTTTAAACCCTCTTAAACCTGGCTCTCCACGCGGTTTTTTTGTCGGTGGCTCGTGTCGCGAACGAGCGCGCCAATCGGTGTTTTTGGTTTTCTGAGCGCTGTTTAAGCAAGCGGCCTGTGGTTTGTCGGAGAAAGTGGTCCTTGACAAGAGCCCGCTTTGTAACGAGTATGAACTTGTTGGCATCACATTCCCGGCTATACGCATTCCCGTAAATCTCGCATTCTCAGTGCAGGAGCGCTCGATGAACTCAATGATGGCCATTGACATGAATGACAAGGTCACCTCCGATCTCTTTGGCTACGATCACACCAATCTACTTAGATTTGATCGTGACACCACATGCGGCAGCGGAATCGAAGTGGAATACGTTGGCATCAACGGCAAGCTGCTTTATCACCGCGATGCCGATAGACTGTTTTCCAACCATGACGCAGCTTCAGCACTGGCAGCCCTGACTGCAGCGCAGAGCAAGCTGGAAATCACTCATTACAAAGGCACCGGCATACATCCGATTCTGGTCACTGACGAGAGCCTCACGCTCGGCCGCGAGTTGAAGATGTTGACCAGAAAAATCGCCAGAATCGCCAGAAGACTTTTGCAGATCAGATAAACATCGCTGACGGCAATTTCTTAAATCCTTCACCAAACTTTCGGGCTCTGCCAATCCTGTGGGTATAACCTATTTGGGCGGAAAACCTATAGGAATCAAGCAGGACATCAGGCGGTGGCCAACAAGAAAAAGCCCTCGGAAGACGACAGAATTCATGGACGATCTCGTGAAGTGAAACACGTGGTCAACCAGATGTCCGACGTCGATTTCTTTGATTATCGGCTGGTTGTTCGCTCCAGCGGTATTCAGGAATTGTTGGCCGGTCACACTGGTTTGAGACAGGGCCTGGTTTATGTCGAAAGCCTGGTAGAGGAGTTGCGGGCCGGAAATTATGGAGTGGCGCACTCACAGCTTTTGCGCTCGCTTGAAATTTTTGAGGCCAGCTACAACCAGATAAGAAGAGCGCTTGTCGATCTGGGTGAATACTATGATGACCATCCGGTCGAAGTGCGTGAGATCAATCATGGACTTACCGACATGTGCGATGGTTGCGACAATCTGGTCAAGTCTCTGGTGGCTTTGCGCCAGACAAAAACAGGTGAAGCTCTCGAGACAAGCAGGCGGGGGCTGACTCACTTGCGGGAAGCGGCGCACCGCATCGGCAGCCACTTGCGCGACATCAAAGACTGCTGCCCGTCCAATGTTGAATTTGAAGTTCTCGATATTCGCGCCAATGAAGAGCGCATCGCCAGGGCAATGGAAGGGGCGCGGCCGGTTGAAATAGCATCTTGCCACAGTACGCACGGACCGGGCGAGCCCTGCGATCAAAAGCCGACTGAGATACCGGTGAAAATTGACCGACACAGAGTCTCTGCTCAAAATCCACTAGCCATGGGCAACTATGATGAAGAGACAGCGCAGCTAGCGCAACAGCTTGAAGATAAGCATGTGCCGTTAAATCAGATCGCTGCAGCCGTAGATGCCGATCCCAACCCGTCCGACCTCACCGACGTTCCGCAGATTGCTCGCGACCTCAACGAAGAGGAAGCCATGGAAGAGCTTATGCGCAAGGTGTCGGAAAACCGCGCCCGTACTATCGATAAGCTGGTCGCCGATGCGCGCGCCGCGAAAGCTGAAGCGATCGCCAACACTGAATATGTGCCAGTGCCTGGTGAGGAAGTGCCCGGAATGCGGTCGATGGAAGTTAAGAAGGGCCCTGTGCAGGTGGCAGCAAATGTTGTCGATGCGGATTCAAAATTGTCTAAGGGGAAAACGGATTCCGTTGCCGGTGCCGCGAAGAAAGCGGATAAATCAGACAAAGCGGAAAAATCGACAAAACCCGCCAGGGCGAACAAGAAAGTGCTGGAGAAGGCACTGGAAAAAGCGAAGGAGAAAAAGGAAAAGAGACCTCCCCGAAAAGTCGGCAGCAAAAGCGAAACCGGCTTGCCTGCTGTTACACAGCCTGAGAAAAAGAAGAAGAAAGAAGAGCTTCTCGATGAACTGACTTTTGACGACGCCGATCTTGATTTCAATAAAGCGGCTAAACAGCCTTAGCTTCATTGTTGGCTGTATCCTCTATAAAGGCATGCCTGGCAGCCTTTTTATGACCTCGTTCTTTTGTTTTATTGTGATTGTTTTGTGATATTTGCGTGATCGTTTCGGATGGATTTCGAACTCTTTTCAAATCTTTTTCGAGCCTTTTGTCGCATTGACTCTGATTTCGAAAATTGGCTCTATATAGAGCTTTTGAGCGACATCGTGAAAAGAGCGTAAACACCTCGCGAGCGTCCGTGAATGGTCACGGCGTTCGAATTCGTGGGTCGGTTTTTTCATTCATTCAGCTTGCGGGGCGGCAAAATCTTGCGTCTGCAAACGTACAGTTGGAACTGGTTTTAAGAATTCAAACTTCTTCATTGGCGGTTAAC
>JAYRNY010000448.1:0-6420 GCA_041911975.1 bacterium
GAGGCGCAGCCGAAGCCGGAGCGCTTACAACAAAATTCCCGCCGGGACGCGCACGGGCGTGCGTTCCGGCGGGCTTGTCACAACGTCCGAAATAACAGAGGAGTAGTATGGATGGAACATTTCCACCAGTACGACCCTGCTCAAATGCTCGGTCCGAGCCCGCTGGCGAAGGCTAGCGACGAGCTCATTCTGAAGCACATGGTTTCTCCCCAAGTCAAAGCCCTTCTGGGTCCTGTAACCGGAGGTCGAGTCGAACTCCGCGATAGTCAGGCCGGCTTTTTCCCGGGGGACGAAGTATCGAATATCAACGGCAACGTCATCAAGGGACGTAACGGCGAAGCGCTTGTGCGCTTTCCCTACGTTTCCAGCCTGTACGAGCACAAGAACGGCTGCCTGATCATCAAGCGCGACTTTGTGAAAATCAAAGTCTTCGCCTGGTTGGGCGACTACAAGGCGGGCAAGGCTGAGCTCATCCTCAGCTCCGCTCTGCGGGACCGGCGCTATGACGGCACCATTCTCGCCAACGAGTGCTCGCTGCTCGACTACCCGTACGACGACCCGATACTGTCCAAGCGGCTCACGGTCAACGGCGTTACCGTCGACATGATCACCGCAGAGACATCGCTGTACAGCTACTTCCCCGGCTCGACCATCGCCAAAAGCGGTGGCGGCAAACAGCTCGATCGGTTTATCGCCAAGCCGTTCACCTTCATCGACCGACCGGCCCTTTTCCTGCGCCTCTTCAAGCGCGCCTGGAAGCTGGATCGGTTCCCGGGGCAAAACTCGATTCCCATTCCGGACGTCGGCAAGCTCGCTCACGCCGGCTGGGAAGCAGTCGCTAAGGCGTGCGGCATCGACGCTCTGGAGACTTGTCCGAGCCACTACCACGTCACCCTGTGGAACATGGCCAAGGGCTACACGTTCTCCTACGCCGACCAAGAGGCTAACATAAACGCCTACAAAGCCGGCATCCAGAAGCTCAAGGACAACGGCGTCCAATTGACGCGACCGCAGGAGGCGTGGGTTTGTGTGCTGCAGAGCCTGAACAAGCAATACATCCCCGAACACTTGCGGATGGATGTTCCCAAATGGATCCAGACCTGTCTGGACCAGGAGTCCATCTGGCTCGTGAAGCCGCTTTCCGAGAAAGCAGTCCAACTGCTCAAGAAGTAAAACCCGAGACAAACTGAGCAGAAATTCGCATCCTCACCGGTGCCGAATTTCTGCCTTTTTTTCAAGAACTTTTCTTATACGCTGTAGTTAAAGCATCAAGCCAGAACAACTGGGGTCTGCCTGGTGGATGAAAGCAGGCATCAATCAGGTTTCAATCTCCGATCAGGTCCTCTAGTTCTGACTTGTCGGTAGTGCTGATGACATCTGCGAGTTCTTTGGCAAATGTGCAATTGACCGGAACCTGCCAGGTCGCATCGCTGAAACGCTCTCGTCTCAGTTCTACAGTTTCAAGGTTCAATTTCTGTTCTTTTCTGTCGCTGTATTCTGTGATTTCCTTGAGGGGAATGCCGCCGAGATCAGGAGTCCCTTGAAAGTCAGCAAGAATTCTGGACAACGGTCTGGAAACTGCTATATCGTCGCTTATCCAGACTCTGTACCGTACTTCGACGTGATACTTGTCACCGGAGAGAAAACCACCGGACTGGCTGCCCCGGAAATAAGTGCGCACCTCTTTTGCATTAAAGCACGTGCTTTTGCCCGTGCCAGTCATTTCCTTTTTTTCAGCGCGCTGCCACTTCATCGCATTCAAATTTTCACCGGCAGCAATTCGAAACAGCTTGGTTGTCTGACAACTGAAGGTCTTCAAGGGCGAGTCGAATCGCAGCTTCTTCTTGAGATTGAATACCGAGACTTTTCCTGAACCCCCAAAGGCGATGAGAGAATAACCCAGATCAGGATTATCCAAACGCCACATGTTCTTGCCGATATAAAGACTTTGATTGCCGTTAAATCCATGCTTTTGTTTGAGAAAGTAGTCGCCGGTTTGGCCGGCCCGGCAAATTTGGCTGAAGCCCATCAAGACCAAGACAACGGTAAACAAGCACGACTGACAAATCGGTTTTCTGCTGCTCATCGAGATTGTTTCCAAAGGAAAATTTGGACTTTCTGAAGCTATTGAACTCTTTAATCCATGTTACCAACCCAAAACATCACGCCTCGGTTCAGTCACTTACGCTGCCCTTTCGGGCGGCAGCCTTACTTTTCATAACTGCCCCAGTAGTTTGGGTCGAGATGCTTTTTCGCCTTCTCCGCTTTTCTGCGCATGCGTGCGTCCGGATCAAAGACGAGTTGAAAGCAGACCGTAATTGACATGATCAAAATGGCACAGATGACCAACAATGGCCAGCACTGCAGGTCGTCGATGAGCAAGAATGGATAAACGATGAGATTCATGGAAAATTCCTTTCGGCAAGCGGGTTTCCCGAGGTCTAGCACAGGCAAGCCCGCATCAACAAATGCCGAAGACAGCGCTTCGGCGCATACAAGAACGAGGTACCAAGCCACTTTCATTAGAGTGCCAAGGGATTGTGAGGCGGCTGTCATGCAAGATTTTCCAGTCTCGCGAAGCGATTCATGAGCGTTAGCACAATTCACGTGGTTCGTTTCAGCCTCATTTCCACCCTATAACGATGTCCGCAGACCAGCTCAGGCTGCACTTCGCACAGCTGCCAGCGAAAAGCGGAGAGAGATAGCGCTAGCTGAGCTGTTCAACCCGCCCACTTCTTACGACCTCGACTGCGTTTGACAGCATCGGCACGGCAAAGGACAGTCTCTCGACTCATGCCGAAGAGCCATTTATACTATATGTTTTCGTTGCTAAGGGCAAAAGAAGAAAACCCTGAAGTCATCATCGAAGAGGTGTCGATCAGGGTTTCCTATGCTTCAACTCGAACTGCGTTCCAGAAAAAAGCGCGCTTCCAGTGCAGCGGCACTACCGTTTCCAGCGGCAACTATGGCCTGCTTGTAGCGCTCGTCCGTTACGTCTCCTGCAGCGAAAACGCCATCAATGCTCGTCTTTACGCCATCGGTTTTGATATAGCCGCCATCCGTCAATTGCAACTGGCCCTTGAACAATTCCGTATTCGGACTGTGTCCGATTGCGATGAAGACACCATCGGCAGGCAACTCATTCAGTTGCCCGGTCTTGAGGTCTCTCACCTTGATTGCCGTCACCTCACCAAGCTCCGCATCGAGGATTTCCTCAACCACCGAATTGTACAAGAAGCTTATCTTCGCATCGCTATTCGCCTTTTGCGACATTCTGTGCTGTCAGTGAGGAGCAAACTCGCCAGAGTATTCTCAAACAGAGGCGCGTGAGCACTAAGCCTCTTTGCGCAGAAAAGCCTTTAGCCTGGACGCCTCGGACTTTCTCAAACGGACATTGACGCTCAACTGCTCAAGCATCTGCGCTGTTGCCATTTCCCCTTGCTGGACTTTGTGAGTGGCGAAAAACTTGCGCACTTGCTTCTCCAGGGCCGGCGTGTCGAGCGCAGAGCAAGCGCCCACCATTGATCTAACGCCGTTGGCCGGAAAGACTTTGACGATTGCTTTCCAGTTTTTCTTCATGTACGTCCAGGCCGCTTTTGCAGACACGCTGTTGCCCAGCAGTCTGGCAAAAACGTATGGGGCATCCTGGGAACGAACCTGATCGCTGAACACAAGAGCGCGGGTCAGCGCAAGAGTATCCTCACTTCTGAAACCAGCCAGAGAGGAAAGAAAACGCTGTTCTTCCTGAGGGGTGGCAGCATTGGCGAAGAGCCTGAAAAACTCATCATAACGTTCGCTTCTGCCGTTGTACGCCAGCACTTCCACGATTGCAGGCAGCAGATTGCCGTCAATCGAACTTTTATCCTCTTTCCAGGAGGCAAAGAAAGCCTCCATCTCGCCAATCACCTCCTTGTCACCGCCAATGGTACCAAGGGCGGACATAAGCGCACCGCGCAGCTTCCTCTCTTCGTGAGATTCAGCGAGCCCTGGTTTATGACCGAGTTTGCCCAGAGTCGGCTTGATCAATTTGACAATCAGCCGCCTCAGAGACCGCCTGGCTGTCCCTGCGAGAATGTCATCGAGCGCACTCAGAGAGGCAAGGATGATCGACCAGACATTGGGGTCTGTTTCGCCGGCAAACTGTTTGACCAAATCCAGGTATTTGGGAGCGCCCACCCGTCCTGCACGAACTGCAGACCAGGCGTCGTTTACCAGGTTGTATCTCTCGATGACCGAGAGGTTTTCCCTGGGCTCCGCGAGCAGTTTTTCAAGCAACTCGCCTGTGTAATGCACCCGGAAAAACCCGGTCCCACCGCTGTTCACTACGACAAACTGATAGTCCCTGCCCACATAGACGGTCTGTTTGCTTCCTTCCAGCAAAAGCTTTTGCTCGCTGGACGAACCGTTGGCGTTCTTAATGCGCAGATGAATGGGAACAGGCCAGAGCTGCCCTGTAGCCTTCGATTCCTCAAGGAACTTGAACTCAGACTGGCTGAGTTCGATAAACCCCTCCAGCGGGCTGGCAGCCGCTTCTATCAGCGGATGCCCGGCGGTCAGTGCCCAGCGGGTCATAATTTCCGCCACAGGAATGTTCAGCCCGCCTTCACGAGAGGCATCCTCAAGCGCCTGCCAGAAGTCCATACCTTCTGCATTGCCATAGGCGTGTCTTTCCAGATACAGACGTACACCGCGACGGAAATTCTCCACACCAATGTACATGCAGATCATGTAGAGAACACTGCAGCCTTTCTCGTATGAGATGAGGTCGAAAAGCTCAGCCACTTCGTCCGGATGATTGACCGGACACTCGATTGGATGAGTGCTGCCCAGAGAATCCAGGCGCATGGCGGCCGCGCGCGAGAGGCCGAAGTCGTTGAATATATTCCACTCCGGGTGAATGAAGCTGAGAATGAGGTTTTCCAAGAAAGTGGCGAATGACTCGTTCAACCACAACCAGGTCCACCAGGTCATGGTGACCAGATCGCCAAACCACATATGCACAAGCTCGTGGATAATCACTTCCGCCACGCGCTTCAACTCGGCATGCGTAGCTGTCTTTTCGTTGATGAGCAGAGCGGTTTCTCTGAAGGTGATGCAACCAAGGTTTTCCATTGCTCCGGCGGCAAAGTCCGGTATGGCAATAAAGTCTATTTTGTTGCCGCCCGGGTAAGCAATGCCGATAAACTTCTCCAGCTCGACAAGACCGGCAGCGGCATACTTCAGAGCAGCAGAGGTGAGGTGCAGTTTGCCTTTCGGGCACCACACCTTGAGCTCTTTGCCGTTGACCCAAACCGGCTCTGTATGTTCGAATTCACCGATAATAAAGCAGACCAGATACGTGGACATCTTCATTGTCGGCTTGAACTGCCAGATCCTTTTGCCGGTGCCGGGAACTGTTGTTGCAAACAGCAAACGGCCATTCGAGATCGCCTGCAGATGCTCGGGAATAACCAGCTGCACTCTGAATCGAGCTTTGAAACCCGGTTCGTCAAAACACGGAAATGCTGATCTGGCGTCGGTCGATTCAAACTGCGTTGTGGCAATGACATGCTTGTTGCCCTGAGCATCGTGCCAGAACGAACGATAGAAACCCTTGAGCCTGTCATTGATGATGCCTTTGAAGGACAGGTATAGCTTCCAAGCCCCCGGTCCAACCTCGCCGTCAAACTGCAATGACACCATTTCAGAAACGGCATGAAGCTCGACTCTCGCCACCAGCTTGGTGCCGTCCATGCGGTAGACATATGCCTCTTCAATCTCCAGCTCTTTTGCGTTCAAAACAATCTTGTCGACCGACTTTTCAACGACGATGTCGATCGTTTCGCGCCCATTGAAGCTGAAGGCGTCAAGGTCCGGCTCGATCACCATGTCATAGTATTCGGGGCGAACCAACTCAGGCAGCCGAAAGTTCCTTTGTTCGGCGGACTGCGCTTCTTTATCTACAGTTTTCATAACTACCTCCATTCTCAAAACCTGCGCTTTCGTGCCCTCGACAGGTGGTACCGCAAGCGGTACCACCTGTCGGGCAAGGCGGGTGGACCAGCCGCAATCTGGACAAACAGCCGGCTGGGTCGTTGTTTGCGTTGGCTTTTTACCGCTTCTTCCACAGCATCATCCCAGGACCAGCCGGTCCTCTTAAGAAATCGAGCCTTGAAGCCGGCCGAGCGCTGCAAGGGAGAGCGGCGCAACATGGATACAGGATGTCTGTGCTTTGGAAAAAGCCGTGCTTCTCGACTGAGCTCATCAGCCATGGCAGCGGCATCGAAGTAAGTCCAACCGGTGCCGGGAATCATATCCATACTGCCGTCTCTGCAATAAGCGGCTGAATTTGAATTGTTGTCCGTACCAAGTTTCATCGTCTATTCCCCTTTTCAAAGATTAGTTTTGAGCCGGGCAAATGTTTCACCCGGCGATTGCAGA
>JAYRNY010000449.1:0-1643 GCA_041911975.1 bacterium
CAAAGAAAGTTCCTTGTATGTCATCTCAGACCTCCTACCGTTTGTCGTTTTGGGGTAGTCCACTGTAATATATAGTATGCCCAGCCTCAAGAAATAATCACGGTGCTGCAAAGTTAAAAGACCCCTGCAATCGAAAAAAACGAAAGTGCCGATGTCCTCCGGATTTCCGAAGCAACACAGACACTTCCGTCACCGATTAGCTCTGTCTGAACGCCGAACGCATCCCGTTCATGAGCGACGCTTTCCAGTTCGCCCAGCGCCCCTTACGCTCAGGTGCAGTGTAGGGCACGGCAAGCATGTCCTGCACGAAGCCGGGCGCCAATTTGGCCAGGCTGATCGTCGACCGGCTTGCGACCATAGCCGGACTGCGTTCGGCCTGCGGCTGAGGCAAATCTTTCACTGCCGTGCCGAACGAAAAGTCGTTGATAGCTGCTGCCTGTTGCGCATTGACACCGTTCTCGATTGCCGCATCTAGCAATCTTCCCACCTGCCTCATGTGCTCCTTACCACGCTCGATCTCTTCCGGCGTTTTGGCAAGCAAATGCGGGTACTTCTTGCGGCAGGACTCACACCCGCTGCCGAAGTACAACCCGTAGCAGATGTGCTCCCCTGTAACTAAATCTATCGCCATCTCTGGGTCACCGTCCTTTCAGAATTTGCGCTTCCGAGCAGAGTTCGAAATACCTTTGCTTTGCACGCGCGATCTTTCGCCCCACGATTTTGTGAGTGCGATGTCGTGAAAATTGCGCGGGGAATCAAAACTTCGATCGTCTGGTCTTGCTCGAAAGACACAATGTGGAGATTTCAAACTAGGGTTGAACACTCGCGGGCGCGAATGTCTATTAAGCGATTGCAAAGACAAATCGCGAAAAACACCTGTCACAGCCGCAATAGCAGACCAGTTTTGTCCGCGACGTGCGGACCGGTTGGTACTTCTTCTTTCATTCGGAGCGCCGAAAAGGCATGCGCAGAGAGGTTAAACGCCTCTTGTCAAAAAAACGGCCAAAAAAAATAAAGTGAGTCGGCTGCCAAAATTGACAGCCGACTCTTCCCTTTGTATCGCTCCCACCGAAACCATCAAGACAGCAGTCGCATGGACGGCTCTCTGGATGCTATTGCCGTCTCACCAGGTTCGGTGCGGCAAACGATTACTTCGTGGGATTGAAGATGGCGCCCGCGAAGAGCATGCCGTCGGTCTCCTTGTCGATGGTGAACTTGAGGAACGGCTTGTTGACCTTCATCTCGAAGGGCATCGACACGCTCTCGGTCAGCACTTCGACGACGGTGGCGGCGAAGCCTTCCGCGCCTTCCTCGTCGAGCTTGAAGCCGGTCTTGTGCTTCACGTCGCCGATGAAAAGCGTGATGTCCTCGGCCATGCCGCTGAAATCGGCGGCGCCGAAGGCATCTTCCATGCCGAGATCGATGAGCGAGCCCTTGAGCGAATTCTCGTAGCTGATGTCCATGCGCGGCAGCCAGAGCGCGCCGTCGCTGCCATCGTCCTGCTGGGCGATGCGCGTCAGGGTGGCGGCGTCCAGCTTGGCGAGCACGTCGTCGATGGTCTTGCCGTCGTTGGGCAGCACCACGATCATGCGCACCGCCTTCGACTCACCGAAGGGCAGGGAGACGAACTGGTAGGTGTCCCA
>JAYRNY010000450.1:0-4992 GCA_041911975.1 bacterium
AGAAGCCATCAAGATTCAACCTTAATCACCAAACTGTAGACGGTCTTTGGGGCTGGTAACATTCATAGAACGTTTGTCGTGGGGGGGTGCATTGCATGCGCCCAATCGACAGAATTGTCGGCAGACCGTCTTCCAGGACACCCGAAATATGGTCACAACCACAAAACCTTCAGCCGCAACCCTGCAAATCGATGGTCACCGCCTGACGCTCGAGGATGTCGCCCGAGTCGCTCAGGCATCGGCAACCGTCAAGCTTTCGGCAATGGCCACCGAACAACTTTCCAAGAGTCGTGCGGTTGTCGAAAAATTTCTCCATGAAGGCTCAGTCGTATATGGCATCACAACCGGGTTTGGCAAATTTAAGGATGTGGTGATCAAGAAGGAAGACGCTTCGCAATTGCAGCGCAATCTTCTTCTCAGCCACGCCGCCGGGGTCGGACCATCATTCGACGAACCGACCGTCCGCGCCATTATGTTGCTGCGCGCAAACGCCCTAGCCAAGGGATATTCCGGCATTCGCATCGAAGTTGTCGATCTGCTCCTGGACATGCTCAATCGCGGCGTCCACCCCATCGTCCCGGAAAAAGGATCTCTGGGTGCATCCGGAGACCTTGCCCCCCTGTCGCATCTGGCCCTTGTCCTCATCGGGGAAGGCGAAGCTATCTTCGAAGGAAAGCGCATGTCCGGAGCCGAGGCTCTTAAGAAGGCCAAGCTCACACCCATCGAGTTGTCTGCAAAGGAAGGACTGGCGCTGGTCAACGGCACTCAAATGATGTCCGCTGTCGGCACACTCACCTTGCTCATGGCGGAAAAACTGGCAAAAGTTGCGGACATCGTCGGCGCCATGTCCCTAGAAGCTCATCTGGGCTCCGAAAAACCCTTCGCCGAAGTCATCCAGCAAGTTCGCCCTCATCGCGGGCAAGCAAAATCGGCCGCCAACCTGCGGCGCTTGCTCGCCGAAAGCGAGCTCATCAAGAGTCATACCGGCTGCACTCGCGTGCAGGATGCTTACTCATTGCGCTGCATGCCGCAAGTTCACGGCGCTTCCCGCCAGGCTTTCGAACATGTACGTCAGGTGTTGGAAATCGAAGTCAACTCGGCGACCGACAATCCTCTGGTTTTTGACGGCTATGCATTGTCCGGCGGAAACTTCCACGGGCAGCCGCTCGCGCTGGCCATGGACTACATGTCCATTGCCATTGCCGAACTGGCAAACATCTCCGAGCGCCGCGTCGAGCGCCTGCTCAACCCGGCACTTTCAGACGGCTTGCCGCCATTCCTGACTCACAAGGGCGGGCTCAATTCCGGGCTGATGATCTCACAATACACTTCTGCTGCGCTCGTTTCTGAAAACAAAGTTCTGGCACACCCTGCCAGCGTGGATTCCATTACGACAAACGCGAACCAGGAAGACCACGTCTCCATGGGCTCCATCGCTGCTCGCAAAGCACGAATGATTCTAGAAAACGTGCGCAAGGCACTGGCCATCGAACTCGTCTGCGCCTGCCAGGGACTCGACTTCCGCATCGGCAATTGCGGCGACGCCATCACCCACGAAACCTGCGACCAGCAATCTATTGGATTAGCGCCAGGCAAAGGAGTGGATGCAGCATACAAACTCGTCCGCGAAACAATTCCTCATATGGATGAAGATAGAGAGATCCATCTAGATATTGAGAAAGCAGAACAGATCATCGAAAGCAACGCCTTGCTGGAAAAGGTGGAGTCGGTTTTAGGTCCGCTGGATTAGAAGTTGCCGTGGGTCGCGTTGCACGCGAGAAAAATTCCTGTAGAATAACTCTCCCGACGGGCGATTAGCGCAGTGGTAGCGCAGCACGATCACACCGTGAAGGTCGGGGGTTCAAATCCCTCATCGCCCAGACTCTTTCTAACAAATCTCTCCTTTAAGCATTGAAAGCAGGCGCTCTAAAACCTTTTCGCCGTCTTCGCGGATGCCGTCATGCTCATACTCATTGGTCAACCAGTACTTGCAGCCACGAATTGTTTTCGCAGTTTTCTCCGCCAAAACACGATCAACATAAAGATCATCATGATAGATAGTGCCAACACATGGAACGGTGCAAGCTTTCAATGCTTTCCGCTCGTACAGCGCAGGCCAGTCAGAATACACCGCCAGCTGATTCGCCACATCCTTAAGCGGTCGCAAGCAACTGTACTCATCAAACATCCATGGATAGATCATTTCTCCAGTGAAATAAATCTGTTCGCCGGCAAGATCGAATTGTGGAAAGTCATTTATGATTCGATCTGCCGACCAATTGGATGCTCGCCCCTGGCAGTAGATGGCTTCATGCAGAAGTGAATAAATCGGATTCGTGTTGAAATCCATCAGATTCTCAACACCGCGCAAGAACATATAGGACAAAGTTTCCTTAGCCACATTCGGAACAAATGCTGTCTCGAGCAGATAGTGAATTGTATTCATCGAATGCCCGGAAGACTTAAAACCAAAATTGATACCGAGCTCTAAAAACCGTCTTGGCGTAAGCGTTTCGCCACACGGCAAATGGACTTCGTTCGACTTGAGATGCTTTACCACGCGCGATACTATTGCGGCGTCTTCTTGAAATCGTTCGTAGAATTGTCCGTTCTTTTCGATCAAACGTGCATAACACGCTCGGTAAACTTCATCTGGATCATCGACAAGAGGCGCAAACCCTCCCGTCAAGATCGCCGCTTCGAGCCCTTCGGGATGTTTCGACAAATAGGTCGTGATGCAAAACCCCCCGTAACTCTGACCAAGCACTGTCCAGGGTTTTCCACCATTCAGAGATTTACGAATAAACTCACAGTCGCGCACGATGTTGTCCGCACGAAAATGTTTCAAATACTCAACTTGCTGCGAAACATCACCAATCGCGCTCATCGTTTGATGAGTGACGGGTGTGCTTAGACCTGTTCCGCGTTGATCAAGCAAGAGCACTCGATAATCTTTCAGCGCGCGTTTGATCCAACCACTATTGCTTTCCGGGCGCGGAGATTGAAAGCCGGGTCCGCCTTGAAGGAAAACGAGAAACGGCTGATCTTCTTTATCTGCATTTTCCGTCGAGCGAACTTCACGCGCAAACGCAGTGATCTTTTTTCCCGAAGCCTTGTCGTAATCCAGAGGCACTTCAAAGTAATGCCCTACCAAAGCGAGTCCAGGAATTTTCTGAACGCTTGTCTTCTTTGCCGTCTCGCTTTTCATACAACCTCACTCTTGTAACGTAGAGTCGACGCCATGCGTCGCCCCTACAATCTAGGCGGCGGATCGCCGTCTTTGAGTCTCTTTACCTGTCCGGCGCGTTTCAAACCAGAGCAGATAATGAGGATATCAGAGTCTCGGCATCGGTCCACCGTCTTTTAGAACAGGCACTTGCGTTGTGCCTTCACAAACAGGACAGGTGCCTTTGACGACTGCATTGCCGTGCTCATAGACAATCACGTGTCCGATGTCGTTCGGAGTTAATGTGTCGTATCCACCGCCATTGTGCGGTACTTGGATCACTTTGGCGCCGGCTTTCAGTGTCCAGCGGGGATCATGTCCCTTGAGGCAAGGAGCAGGGCAAATGCCGCGCATCGCATTGCGCAGCGATCTGGCTGTCGCCTCGCAGCTCTTTTGGAGGCTCATACTGTTCTTGGCATACTTCGCGAGCCAATCGAATTCTTTAACTGCTTTGGAATAAATCTTTTCGTGCAAGAAGCAGTGTGCCAGGCAAAGATGTGTGTTCACATCAGCCGTACCGCTGGCAATGATCTTCTCGAATTCCTTTTGAGCTTGCGGGAATTTGCCTGCCTTGAACAAATCTGCGGCAGCCGTGTAGCCTTCCGGAACGGGGCGCTTGTGCGGTTCGAGCTGGGTATTATCGCCGGAAGGAGCCACCAGGTCAGTCGCGGCAGGCGGTGTTGTAGCCGCGGGTGCTCCTGTCGTCGGCGCCGGAGCCGATGGAGTGCCCGCTGCCGGAGCGGATTGTTGAGCTGTAGGCTGCGCGGCAGCCTCTTTGTTACTCGTAGTAGCGGCTGCAGGTGGTGTTGCCGCCGCCGGGGCGGGGGCTGCAGCTTCCTTTGATGCTGCGGATGCACTATCAGCCAATGCGGGATTCCCTGCCAAGAAGGCAAAGCTGCTCAGGAATGCCAAAGCCAGACTTGCACGCATTGCAAAACCTCCAATAGATCTGCGCCACTACCCTTAAATGCCACAGCTTTGCGCAGTAATAACGATTCATGTCTTCTGATAAACCGAAATCACAAACACGTGACAACCGCTCCTGTTTCATCCTTCTCCAAGGTTTGCTTTCCACCGCTTCACTCAGCCCCTAATTCAAATTAAAAGCTCGCACCGCCGGTAGTGGCACTGCGAGCTTGTAGGGGTCAAGAAACTTCTACTAACAGGATAGCGGCTGCATGCTCGTCTCAGGTATTACAACGGATTCCGTTACCTGCGAAGCCTGTTCGGACCGAAACTCGCTAGCTCGATTCGGCTGAATTCATTCTGTCGCCATCCATTTTTCCAGGCAAGCCACAAGGCGCGAAGGCAGAATGCATACAAGCTGCCGAGACAGCCTACGAATAAGAGAAATACCGTGTCTTCCAGAAAGCTCAATAGTTCTACGAAACGCCAAACTCAAGGTAGAGGCTCGTACCAATTTGCTGGTTGAGATATCGCGCAAAATTTCTTCCATCTTCCAGATGCATGCAATCACACTCTTAGTTTATGCTTGTCGCCTCACCAACACCAATTTCATCATAGTCCCAAATCGTTTAATGCGAGAAGTAAAGAAACGGATTGGCAGCTCCACTGGATGCATAACACTCTCTGCTGTCCTGCTACTTGCGGTTTGCAGTCCCGTGCGGGCAAAAGAAGTCAGTGAAACACAACCAGCGCAAAAACTCCCCAATAAAGTCCTCTGGGCGTGGAAACGCGCGGAGGATCTGTCTCAAATCAATCCGCAAGAGTATGGTGTCGCTTACCTAGCCTGTCATGTTTTTATC
>JAYRNY010000451.1:0-3140 GCA_041911975.1 bacterium
AGCGCCCATCAATGCAAAGTGAGCTAAATAAGAACCGCTTGTCGCTTCAGACAATTCCAAAAAGTGCCCGGCATAAATTTCTCGATTTTTGATATTGAGCGCACGGTCATAAGCATCGCGCACAGAGAAGGCTATGAACAACAGGCACAGAGCAAAAAGCAGTGTTGCCCCCGGGTGACCGAGTTTGAAACTGCCCAGTTGTTTCACCAGTGCCACATTGGCGACGAACTGATGTGAATCGGCAAATGCCAAAATTCCTTTGCTGATCGAGTCCGCACATAGAATGCTCAAAATAATGATGAAGTTGATGGCGCCAACCTCAAGGAAAAGCCATCCTTTGAGCCGATCGCCATTGTAGAACTGGCCCAAGCCAGGGACCAGCGACAGAGCGCCGGCTACAGACGGTTCCAGGGCGCCCTTCTTGGCTCCTTGGCCAAAGTTGAATGTTTTCATATTTCTGCTCCAACATGTTTGCCGCAACCGCAGCCCCAGACGCTGTAGCCATTCGCGTCTGTGCTATCGCACTTAATAACAAGCTACTCAAGAGCGGCTCTCGCCGTAACATGAATGCCGCTGAACGAATCCCAGGGTTTAGCCTGAAATTTGCTCGGGGTTTTAGCCCGACCGCCTATTCATCAACTAAAACTCACAAATAAAGAGCGCTTTTGTTGAATAATGTCGATTAGAACTAATGAGGAGCAAGACAGTGGATCTTATTTTCGAACCACTCACGCAACTGGGCTGCATGACCTACTTGATCGGGTCGGCATCCGAAAAACAAGCCTGGATTATCGATCCGTCTCTCAAAGAAGCGGAGCGCTATGCGGCTATTTTGAAGGAGCGCGGGCTGAAACTGAATGCCGTCATCGACACTCACGCGCATGCCGACCATCTTTCCGGCGGTCCCAAGCTCATGGATCTGACGGGCTGCCATTATGTGATGCATTCCAACGCTAAGCCGAAAGACGTCACGGATCGCGTTGAAGAAGGCTCAGAACTGTCACTTGGCGCGGTGAAGCTCAAGTTCCTCCACACACCTGGACATACAGAGGACTCGCTTTGCATTCTTCTCGACGACAAGATTCTGACTGGCGACACTCTCTTCCTCGATGATGGCGGAGCCGGTCGTGTAGACCTTCCGGGTGGAGATGCGTCCGCTCACTTCGAAAGCTTGATGAAATTGTCGAAGATGAAGGACAGCCTGATTGTCTATCCAGGCCATGATTATCGTGGACGGCGTCCATCCACTCTTGGTGAGCAAAAGCAGCGCAATCCGTTTTTCAAGCCGCAGTCAAAAGATGAGTACGTGCAATTCCTGCAAGAATTGAATCTTGGCCCCGCCGAATGGATGAAAGCGGTACTGGCAGCCAATTTTGCCTGCACACGCGATCCTCAAGCAGTGGACATTCCTCAAGGAGTCAGCGCCTGCGAGGTCATGGGCACATTGAGCGATTGCGCTTCCAGTCAGGAAATTCAGTACATCGATGCGCAAGAGATGAAAAAGAAAATGGACTCCGGTTGGAAGCCATTTCTGCTCGATGTGAGAGAGACACCGGAATTAACCGGAGAACTGGGGCACCTTCCCGGCATTACACATATTTCCGTAAAAGAAATCGCACACCGCATTGATGAAATCGCCGATCACAAACAGGACGAAATCGTCTCCATTTGCAAAATGGGCGGCAGAGCGAAAACCGCAGCACAATTGATGTCTGAAGCTGGCTTCTCAAAAGTAATCGTGCTCACGGGCGGAATGACCGCCTGGAATGAGAAAGGACTTCCAGTCGTGCGCGACGCTCTAGCAAAAAAATAGTCACGCAAAAACAGTGGGCGCGATTTCATTTATTGGGCATCGGGATGACATTTTCACGCCATCCCTGAGCTTCCTTCCCAATAACTTTCTCACTTTATTTATCGAAGAAGAAGAAATTATCGATTTGCTTGTTGATGCCGTTCTTCACCTTCTCAGCGGTCTCCAAAGCTTGCGCGCGCGTCAAACCTCTTGTGGCCGAATTGGGATCGCTGATCCCCAAATAGTCACCAATTGCAGTTATGCTGTCATGGGCTTGCGTAAAGTAACCCAGCACTTCCATTGCAGTTCTGTCTCTCACAGGGTGTTCAATATTGAACTTATTTGCAGCCTCCCAGTTCTTCAACTCTGCACCAGTCATAATGCCGTTCTTGTCAGCATCGACCTCAGTAAAATGCTTAACGACAAATTCCTTGATGTGCTCTGAAGCCGCAGCACCGTCCTCTCGCTCTTCCAGTGTGTAGAGGTCGCTCATTGTTATTCCTTTCCGTTCATAACCGGACTCGTCATTGGAAAGGCTCAAGATTGCTCTGTAGCTCTTTGACAAATTATCGAGATGCTCCGCCATACGCGGTGTCATGTTTTCTTTGAAACGCTCCCGATAAGCCCCTATCTCTTCCTCCGTGATGAACTTGTTGCCGTCTTTGTCGAGAAGATTGAACTGATCCTGACCAAAATTTGCCGTCGAAAATACATCAACGTGCCGAAAGTATCCAACACAAATCCCGGCTTCGCATACAGGCTGTTGAGCAAGCTCGTCCACAACCTGCAAGGGTTTCAGATGCTGCGCCGCAGTATTTGATTGTGGTACTTCCGACTGCTGAAAACGCTGCATTTCAGAAAGGTCGACTATGACATTCCCATTTAGATGGTGTCCACCTTCGATGGGAGAAACAGTCTCAAGCGCCTGGCCTCGTTGTGTCATAGTAAGTAACTCCTTAGCATCGAATGCCGCTTTCGCTGCAGTTCCAGTTCGTACGAACGGGAGGGTAAAAGAGATGGAGGCGCATGCGCCTCCGGTGCAGCAAGGTGCTGCGTTCCTGGGGTAGTGGGTTTCTGAGGGAAGATGGGTTTGCCGGCCGAATCAGTAAGTTTCGATACAATTTTTCTGACTTCGTCCCGTGTTTACAGTCAACTCCAAACCGGCACTGAAGTTGTTACCAAACCATAAACGCCTGCCTACGCTGCGGTGCGCACAAATAAAGGTAAGACTATTTCGTCTCTTCTCGTCGGAAAAACGTCTGCGGCAATTTCACCGAGACACCGGCGCGAATTAAGTTTCAGTTTTGAAAGTCCGTCAATTTCAATGCTGACATTCCAAAATGATGCA
>JAYRNY010000452.1:0-10313 GCA_041911975.1 bacterium
GCCTCGCCCTCCGCGCGCATCCGTCTCTCACTCCGGACGTTTCCTTTGTAAGCCGCTGGCGCCCTGCGCTTGTCCGTCTTTATTGCGCGCCTAGTTTTTGCCTTTGTTCATCAGCTTGGAAAAGCCGCTGCGCAACTGGTGTTTCCACAGTCCGGCCAGATCGTTCTTCTTAGCCTTCAGTCGTTCGATTCCAGCCAGCGCGGTTACCGAATCAGGGTCTATTTCGAGCACGCGCTTATAACATTCCATCGCGCCGTCATAATCGCGGAAGGAATTTTCTTTGACACGAGCCAGCCTGTTGAGCGCTTCTACCAAGTCAGGCTCGTACTGAAGCAATTTTTCCAGAGAAGCCTTCGCATCATCTTTGCGATTGAGCAAACTGCAGATATCGCTCTTCTCCAGAAGCCACTCGTGCTTTTCCGGGTTTAGCAGAATCGCTTTCTCGATATGTCCGAGAGCCATTGCCCCCTGCCCGCGCTCACGGTAAATGTTAGCGGCCATGAAATAGACCTGCGCATCATTTGGGTCTCCGCGCAAAAGACGCTGAAGCTCTTGCTCTGCTTCCAAAAGCAGGCTCTTTGCCATCAAAATGCGCACCAGCAAGAGGCGGGCTTCAGCGGACTTCGGGTCCAGCTTCAGAGCCTCACGAGCGCAAATCATGGCATGATTGGAGTCTTCGCGCGCCAGATAAGCTCGGGAAAGCTCTATATGTGCGGATGCATTGCCGGGCTCGAGAGAAATCACGGTTTTGTACTCTTCAATAGCTCTGGGCAAAAGGCCCATTCTGGCGAATAGTTGCCCGGCGCTCTTGTGCACCTGCGGATCCTGTGGATGGGCAGCCAGCAAAGGTTCCAAAAGCTTTCTGGCTTTGTAAAAACTGCGCGCCTGCGTGAGCTCTTCGATTTTTTTCAAATCGTTCAGATCTTTTGTGGCGGCGGCATCAGCCTGATTTATAGTCACGCAGAAAAGAATTGCTGAGACAAAGCTCCCGAAAGCCTGCAGGCGCAAGTATCCAGACACCGGCAGGTGGCTCTTACCTTGGCTGTGTTTACCTTCTCGAGTGACCATTTTTATCGTAAAAGTCCACTTTTATCAGTTCAAGTCAGGTCAGATATCTCATCTTTAGTGGCATCTAGTGTGCATGGTAGCAAATGGGGCAAAAGGTAGGTATGACAGCGGAGCTCACCAGACCTGATTCGAAGGCAAAAGTCGTGCGCAAGGACGTGCAGCACACGACGCTGCTCCTGCTCGCCACTCTTTCGGGCAGCGCTGTCGTGGCTTTGTATGTCCTCGGTGTTTGCGCTCTCAATCAGCAGCACAAGGACTCGAATTCGGTGGACCGTGCGGTTTACCTTGCCGCCCGTTTGCTGTCCGAGATTACCGCCACACATCCGAGCATAGGCAGAGTCGGTCTCATAGACTGGGCACCGCCGCAAGAGCTTTCATACTCGGAGCGAAAGAGACGGCCGCGCGTGATCGGGCTCAATAGCATGTATGCAACGCTGCGCGTCGATGCGATTATAGCCAGGCGGCTGCAAAGCCAGGCTTTGATTGATCTGAGCAACCACGATTTCAAGGTCGCAAAACAATTGGAGGCTGAGCTGACGCGGCGATTGTTTGCTGCTGTAGAACAGGTCCCGTCACAGGACTCCACAATCGCGGAAGCACCGGAAAGAGTAGCCCGCCAGCTCACGGGAGAGGATGACGAAGACGGCGATCAAGATCGCAAAGACTCGATATTGCAGGAAGTTTCCAAACTGCTTTCGGAGGACGTCAAAGGCAGAGGTCCGAATCTTGTCGACGTGCGCCTTACTCTTGGTACTGTGGAGCCGGGCAAGCTGAGCACTCAGACCTTCGCACCACAAGAAGACAGAGACAAGGATTTTGTCGTCGATGGTATGTATCGCTCCAGTGTTCCAGTGTCGATGCCGGATGGACAAACAGTAACTTTCCTCGGACAGCCCCATGCCACAAGGATTATCGATCCTTCTTGGTTCAAGCCCGGCAGTCACGGCACCGCACCGTGGGCGGTGCAACTGGACGTGATTTACGAGCGCACCAGAGAAAAAGGAAGCAGCGAGAAGATTGTCAAATCTGCATGCGCCGCGGTCGGTGGTCAACCGGTTTTTCCAAAACCATCTGTCTTTGTCTTTAACTTCCCGCAGGGAAGACAAAACCAGTTTGACAAAGTTGCCGACATTTTAAACTTCAAGAACTGGGAATCGCAAGGCGAATGGCAGCAAGTCGTGGGCACTGAAGTGCCAGGCAAAGGCAGCCTTGCGCCACCCATGGAGAAAATCACCGGCGGGCTTTCTCCAAGCAATGCTCTTGCTCATGTGCTCTACGACTGGCTTAAACAGATGGGCTCACTGGTGGAGCCGGAAAAATTCAGCAACATGATGAATCAATCTTTCGCGCAGGCACTCAAAGAAGCTTCCATAGATCCGGTAACAGGTCAGGCGAACAGCTGTCTTACAGTCGACACAGGCTCTCGCGAGTATGCTCTGCTCAACCAGACCAATCCGGACGGACCCGGTCAATCGGCAATCAGTCAGTGCTTCGCCATTCGCGATCAGCGCCTGCCGCGCGACAAAATACCGCCTGCTTCATCTCTGCCTCTCATAGTCGATGCGACCGGAAAATGTGTTTTGGCAGGTAAGAACAAATTCGACCGCGACCTTTTGAAAGACTTTCTGTCTGCCGTTTACGAGACGAACCTCGCCGCTCTGGAATCCCTTGAAACTTCCAAGCAGATGGCGATCAGAGCGAAAGCATCGCTCAAAGAACTCGACCAAAAAATGTACTTCGAGAGACAGGAGTTGACTTCTGTATCTGCGCGCATGCATAGAATTCGCAGCCAGATGCCTTTCGACGTGGAAAACACACAGAAAGCAACTGGTCCTTTGAAGCCGAAGGACAGCGAGAACCTACGCCAATACAATCTAGCAAAAGCCAGGCTGGAAGCGCTGAAACAACTTCTCATCGAAGACAAAGACGGGCGCGATCGATACCGGAAGTTGAATGAAACTGCACGCCTAGTTTCGCTGAATGCCAACAAAGCAGGAATTACTACATACGATCTTTGCATCCACAGCAATCAGATTCTCGTCAATGGACTTGCGCGTACTCAAGCACCGGCCGGCGGTTTCCTCCTGGGCGGGCGTTTTGTGTTCCTACCTCAACCGGTGCCGATTCAAGAAGAAGAGTTTTTGCTTTCCGAGGAAGAGCGGGCTAAGAAAGCCGATGCGATTCTGCCAAAACCAGTGAAGGGAGACTTGAACGGCGACTGGACAAACCCTGACATGCGTCTAGTCGCCGAAGGAAGTGAGCTTCAGGAAACTGGTAGCAAGACTATTTTCGTAGATGGACTGCCGCTCAAACTTTACTGGTTGCAGCCGAAAGAGCTGCCAAACTGGACTAAAGCCACATTCGTAATTGACTCGACGGCTCTAACAGTGCCGCCAGAAAGCCGCAAAGAAAGAGCCGGCGTCAAGGAATCTGAACAGGCTGCCCAACCAGCCAAGCCGCGACAGCCGGAGCAAAAAGCAATCTCCGCATTTAAGAATTATGCTTTCGGCAATATCCGCATACCGGCAGGTCAGATGATGTATTACTGCGCAAACGCCGTGAAAACTGGTGCGGAGCCGAAAGTCGGCTGGTCGGTAGTGATCAGGGACCTGATCTCCTCACGCAGCGAAGGCAGCATGGGCGAGCCTGTACCAGTGCCTGACGGTGATTGGCGAGATCCTGGCAAAGGGCGCGCGGGAGAGTGCCCGGGATTGGCTGCCGAGTTTCAACTAAGGACTCCCCTGCCGGCGACCGATCTGGGGCAATCCGGTTCATATCTGACCAATCCATTGAACGGCCAGCAAATCCCGCAAATCCCGCCCCTGCCCTCCGAGATGCTCTGATATCTGACAAAGGCAATCCTGCGCCCTTGCACAGAAGCAAGAAAAAGGGGCGCATTATCTGCGCCCCTGAGCCTTCTAACCGCTAAACAAACATACCTAGTTGTTGTTTTTGTTTTTCTTGCGGCTCTTCTTGCCTTCGGATTCTTCTTCGCCTGCAGCTACGCCGACAGCGTCTTCGATAGCAGCAATGCGCTCATAGAGCTCATCCCAGTCTTCGCGGGTGATCAGGCCGAGTTCTTTGGCGGCCTTCTTCATGGAGCCCTTAACGTTGCTGGATACTTTCTTTTCTACTTCGAAGCCTTTCTTTTCGGTTTCGGCTTTCAGGTTTTTGATGAATTGTTGGACCGAATCGGTCTTGGTATTGCCCTTTTCTTCCAAATCGTCGAGAAGGTCCTGTCCTACCTTGACCAGATCATTCATGGCTTCGGTAATAGCAGACTTAATGCGGTCTACGTTGGTAGCGCCGCCAACTCCAGTCATGACTGCCTTCTTTAATAATTTTGTTCGCTCGCTCATAACCACTCTCCACTAAAATCGCTGGTCTGGTGCTGATTCAATTGATTTTAAATTGGTAATCACGAAAGAGGCTTAAGTTCACAAAGTTATCAATATAAAGCGTTACACTGCAGCGTTTTAAATAGACTGAAAACATCAAATCAAGGGCTTAAAATTACTCGCTAAAAGAAGGCTGGAGGCAAGTCAAGCGCCGCATTCGGTCTCCTTTATAACCCTCTTGTCGATTCTCGAGGGCGGTTTCTACCCTTTAGCGAGGTAATCTCAGTGCATTTGTCGAGAGCATTTCTTACACTCCTTGTATTGATTTGTTTGGGCATCAACACCATTTGCCCTCCCGCACTGGCTCAAGCCTCGCAGTCAGCGAGACCGAAACTGGTCCTTTTAATAGTTGCCGACCATTTCTCGTATAACTACTTGAGTCGCTACCAGGATAAATTGGTGAGCGGCGGTCTGCGTTATTTGATGGAGCACGGCGCCAACTACACAAATTGCCGCCTCAGCTATGCTACATCCCAAAACGCTTGCGGGCAGGCAGCTATCTCGACCGGAGCCAATCCGTGGTTGTCCGGAATTGTTGCCGATGAGTGGTACGTCCCCAAGAAAAACAAAGTAATGAGTGCCACCGCCGATGATACCTATCACACAGTCGGTGGAGGCAGCGCCGGCGCCAGCTCGATGCGCTTAATGGGCACAACAATCGGAGATCAGCTGAAACTGGCGACCAACGGGCGAAGCAAAGTCATTACATGTTCGCTGCGCGATACATCGGCCTTGATGCTGGCAGGCGTCCTGGCCAATGGCGCTTACTGGTTTGACCGCGGCAATGGCGCCTTTGTTACCTCATCGCAGTACTCGGTAGATTTGCCGGCTTGGGTCAAGGCATTCAACGACCAGCATTACGCAGACAAATACAACGGCAAGCAATGGCAAAGAAGCCTTCCCGAGACGGAATACGGTGCATCCACACGTGACGACTACCCGTACGAAAAGGGCCCTGCCGGTCTTGGAAAAACCTTCCCGCATACAGTGAGCGGCTCCGGAGAACAGTTTTACGATGCTTTCTCCATGACGCCGTGGGGAAATCAAATGACCTGTGATTTTGCCAGAGAAGCGCTCGACAAAGAATTTCTCGGACAACATAACGAGCCCGATATGCTGGCCATCAGCCTTGCTGCCGGCGACAATCTCAACGAGGCATTCGGTCCGTACAGCCAGGAAGCAGAAGATCTCGTGCTCAAAATGGACCAATCTCTGGCCAGCCTGTTTCAGCAGGTAGAGCAGAAGGTTGGACTCAACAACACCCTCATTGTTTTCACTGCAGCGCACGGCACTATGCCCATCCCTGAGTTTCTCAAAGAGCGCCGCATGAACACTGGGAAAATCGATCCCAGGACGTTCAAGACGCTGCTCGATTCGGCGATCGATTCTTCTGTCGAGCCTGATGACTGGATCGACGAATTTTCACCTCCCAATGTTTATCTGAAGCTCGAGACGCTCGAGAAAAGAAAGATTCGCCAGCCTGATCTGGAAGCCGTCGCAGCTAAAGTCGTTAAGTCGATCCCTGGTGTCGGTGACGTTCTTCACAAGTATCAGCTCAATTACAACCAGGTGCCGTCAGGCGGCAATGCCGAAGCGCAAAAGCGCAGTTATTACCCCAATCGCTCTGGAGAACTCTTGATTTATCCGAAACCGGGCTACGTGTTCGCGACGGAATCAGCCTCCACGGGCACCGGATCTCCCTTCGCCTACGATACGCAGGTGCCTCTCATTCTTAGTGGAACCTCAATCAGAGCCGGCCGCTACAGTCAGACTGTCAGCCCCATCGACATTGCGCCCACGGTGACGAGCATCCTGGGCATCGAAGCACCCTCTTTGTGCGAAGGCTCCGGGCTCGTTGATGCCGTCGGTCAAGTGATGGGACCACCCAGACCAAGAACGTCAGCGGCAGCGGCTCCAGCAGCACCAGCCGGCACACCGGCGCAGTAAAGTGAAAGAAAAACCGGAGGAATTGAAATGGCAGAGAAGGAGACGCTCGTTCTCGTTGACGGTAGCTCCCTGGCATTCCGCATGTTCTACGCGCTCTTTTCCATGGGTCTGCGCAGTTCGTCCGGTATCCCCACCGGCGCCCTATATGGGTTTTTCAATGCCATATTCGACTTGATCGAAAAGCACAACCCGACCATGTTGGCCGTGGCTTTCGATCGCGAAGAGCCTACATTCCGCAAAGAAGAGTTTGTCGAGTACAAGGCACATCGCCTGGAAATGCCTGACGATCTGGCAAAACAGTGGCCGCTCATTAAAGACGGCGTCAGGATGCTGGGTATTCCTTTATATGAGTTGCCCGGCTTCGAAGCTGACGATGTAATCGGCACGGTCGCCAAAGACGCAGAAAAGCGCGGCATTCGCGTGGACATTCTCACCGGCGACAAAGACGCATTCCAGTTGGTTTCGGATGTGGACGGCGACATTCAGGTTATGATGCCGCCCTCGCGTGGTGGCGGGCTGGTCACTTACAGGCGAGCTGAAGTCTTCGAAAAAATGGGCGTGTGGCCGGAGCAAATCATCGACTACAAAGCTTTGTGCGGTGACTCTTCCGATAACATTCCGGGCGTCAAAGGCATCGGTCCGAAGACTGCAGTCGAGCTGCTTACACAGTACAAAACTCTGGATGGCATCTACGAGCATGTCGAAGAATTGAAATCCAAATCGGTGAAGGCAAAACTCACCGAAGGCAAAGAGATCGCCTACAAGAGTCAGATGCTGGCGACGATAAAGCTCGATACGCCTTTGGAATTCGACTTTGCGCACTGCAGACTGGACACGCTAGATACGAGCAAAGCCATCGAATTTTTCCACGGACTGGGGATCAAGTCTATCGTCAATCGCCTGCCCAAAGTGCTGGCCAGAATTGCAGGAAACGAAGGCTCAGTGCAGAAAGGGCAGCCGGGTGAGATCGCTTCTCTCAGTGTAGTGACAGCTGACGTGGAGACTTCAGTGCCAGTCGGCGCCGCAGTCGGCGCGGAAACGACCAGCGCAGGCGGCGGTCGGCAACTGGGTCTGTTCGACTCGGCAGAACCGGCATCTCCTCTGAGATTGCCTGTTTTCGAAAAGAAAGCTTTCGAGCCGCCGGCACCGCAGATAGTGACCACAGAAGCCGAACTGGACAAACTCATTGAGGAGCTTTCGAAACAACCAGCTCTTTCAGTCGACCTCGAAACCACTGGCCTTGAGTCTCTCGACACGCACATCGTCGGCTATGCCCTGGCCTGGGGCAGCGGCATAAATTTCAAAGACGGCCGATTCACACTGGCGGACAATTCACAGGCAAACGGAACAGGCGTAAAAACAGCCTACATTCCAGTCGGTCACTCAGGGATTTTGACGCAGCAGCAGCTCGATCCTGAGCTTGTGGCGAAGAAACTGAAGCCGGTATTGGAAAACCAGTCCATCGGAAAAATAGCTCAGAATGCCAAGTTCGAGATGAACGTGCTGTCTTTGTATGGCATCAAATTCGGACCTGTTGCTTTCGATCCCATGATCGCCAGCTACATCCTCAATCCCGACGACAAGCACGGGCTGAAAGATCAGGTTTCACGAATATACAACTACGAGATGGTTCGCATTGCAGAGCTCATCGGCACAGGCAAAAAGCAAGTGACCATGGAAATGGTTCCTATCGACAAAGCCGCTCCCTATGCAGCTGACGATGCTCGCATGACATTGGAACTGACGCGCACCTATTTGCCAATAATGGAAAAAGAGCAGCTCTATATTTTGAACGAAATCGAGCTGCCACTCTCGGCAGTGTTGGCCGAGATGGAACAAAACGGCATCGCTCTGGATATTCCTTACCTGAAAAAACTCTCCGTGGAACTGTCTTCGGACATAGCGCGCCTGGAGTCGGAGATTTTCGAGCTAGCCGGATATTCATTCAACATCAATTCGACCCAGCAATTGCAAAAGGTTCTCTTTGAAGATCTCGGATTGAAACCGCAGGGCAAAACGACGAAAAAGACAGGTTTGTCCACAGATGCTGCAGCACTTGAAGCTCTGAAGACAGAACACGTAATCATTCCAAAGTTGCTTGAATACAGGCACTTGTCGAAGCTGCGTTCTACCTACGTAGACAGTTTGACAAAACTGGTAAGCCCGAGAGACAACCGCTTGCATGGTACATTCAACCAAACTGTCGCAGCTACGGGTAGACTTTCGAGCACGAATCCGAACCTGCAAAACATTCCAATCAGAACCGAAATCGGCAGCCGCATCCGTCGCGCCTTCATCCCCGAAAAAGAAGGCTGGACAATGGTTTCCGCTGACTACTCCCAAATAGAATTGCGCATGCTTGCGCACATGGCCGAAGACCCTACTCTGATCGATGCGTTTTCAAAAAATCAGGACATTCACCAGCGAACTGCCAAAGAAATTTTTGACGTTCCACTCGAAGAAGTGACTAAAGAAATGCGCGCCATTGGCAAGACGATGAACTTTGCGCTCGTCTATCAGCAAGGCGATTACCGCACAGGCATTGACTTAGGCGTATCGACGGCGGAAGCGAAGAAATTCCGCGAGAAGTATTTCAACACATATCCCAACGTGATGAAACTCGTCAGTGAAACGTTGGAAAATGCGCGCGAGAAAAATTATGTCGAGACCATTTATGGTCGCCGCCGTTATTTCCGCTACCTCAATGACAGAAATTCGATGATCCGCCAGGCTGATGAAAGAGCCGCTTTTAATGCGCCTCTTCAAGGCAGCGCAGCGGACTTGATGAAACTGGCGATGATCCGTCTGAGCAAAGAATTGAAAGAGAAAAACATGAAGACCAAGATCGTTTTGCAAGTGCACGACGAACTGGTGCTAGAAGTTCCCAATGAAGAATTGGAACTGGCGAAAAAAGTAATCACCGAATCAATGGAATACGGACAGCCACTGAAAGTGCCGCTGGTAGTGGATATTGGAGTTGGTCCCAACTGGATGGAAGCGAAGTAGTCAGGCACCCAAAAATCAAACTTGTTAGATGCCACAATACTGGTTGAAAATCGAAGATTTCGTAGCGCAGCACCTATCGCGGCTAGAAAACTTTGCCAGGCCAAAGGACTCTTCTGTCTTCTCCAAGTCATTTCTTGCAAAAGACGAGAAGCTCCACGGACTGTACATGAACAGTGGAGACGACTTCATTCTCTTCACTGATTGCGGCGTGCACCGCATTAAAGGAGAAAAGGTCCGAACGATTCTCTACGAAGGCATTCGCGAGGTCGACTTGCCCAAAGACCCAGACCAGCGTGCTCTTTACATACACATGCGTGGCGGAGACACTTTCCTACTACCCGTACAAAATGACACTGACGATGAAGCGGATTTCTACGGCGTCCGCAACTTCCTAGTAGCGATGATCTATGCGCCTCATTTCAGCAAAAACCCGGAAGAAATTGAAAAAATCAACGACCGCAAAGACCTGAAGAGGTTCCTTGAAAGGGAAGGCAACTACGACGAGCACATCGACCTTACACGGGGTTTAAGATTCGGCTTTCCCGAACCCTGGCTATTAGATTTATTCAAGATCGAGCCCGAATTGCTTGAACAACCTGGAGTTTGGCGCCTCCTCGCGCTTTTTCTGTGCCGATCGTGTGAAGAACCATTCCGAGGATCCCAAGCAGAAACTCCCGGTTCTCGTACTACTCGCGATATTATTAAGGCGATAGAGATAGGGAATCCGTCAATGCACTATGACGACGAAGGCAATGAAATAGACGCGCCTCCCCTAGGTGAGGTGGAAATTGACAGTCTTGAAGTTCCTACTGAAATCCTCAATGCCTTGAGCGAAGAAGCCGCCAACCTGGTCAGCTTCGCCATCGAGGACTGCACCCACGGCATGCTGACCGA
>JAYRNY010000453.1:0-2930 GCA_041911975.1 bacterium
TCGTTTACTTCGCGCTTTGCTGGGGTGCAATTTCAGTATTTCAGCTTGCCAGGCTGATTCCGTGGAAGCAAGTCTTCAACGCCTTTTTCGCAGTAGCATTGGGTGGAAAGTTGGTGCCGCCGCAAGTGGACTCAGAGAAACTGACCGAAGCAAGAAGAAAACGCATTCCACTTGGGCTGGCCATCGCGCTCGGCACGGTCATAGCCATGTTCTTTCAGAAACAAACTTTGAGCTTCCTCGGTTTTAATTAGATCGCATCGTATGCGACCTCAACTTTTTTGGGGCGCATGCAATGTGCCCCTACAATAGATCTTTCAGCTGCGGCCTATGGGAAATCGAAAGTAGTTCCGCCGGGAATTCTTACGCCTCCGGTGCCGGTATTCGGATTGTAGTTGCCACTGAAGGTTCCTACTCCGGTGTTGACGCTGCCGCGGAAGCCGCCTCCATTAGGATTGAAACTACCGTTGACGGGCGCGCCGTTGACATTGAATCCAAAGTTGCTGGTAGGGCCGCCGGTGCTACCCGATCCCAAATTGGGCGGAATTATTCCAAAAAGCGGATTGACTTGCTGGTATGGTGCGCCGGACTGGGTGAAGCCTTCTGTCTTGACGAATTCGTCGCCGCCCCAGGCGGGAGGCAACGGGCTGCCGTGCTGGGTAGTAATACCCGCGGCGCGAGCGCCGGTGATGCCGCGCTCGATTCTGTGTATAGGGCTGAACTCAAAGAATGGAGGAATCGAATAGGTTCCTTCGTCACCGTAAATATGCCAGGCATGTCCGCCTGCTTCTTTGACAAAACTATCCAGTCTTGTTGGTGGCAATCCATTCAGACCACGCGGGCCGCTGACTCTCGCCAGTCCCTGGCCGGCACCAATCGGAAGAGAAGTATTGGGCATATTGAAATCTGGACCTGAGACACGACCCATATTGCGACGAGTCTGAGTTTGAGGTTGGGTCCAGTCTGTGTACTCGGGTGCCATACCTTGCGTACCGGTGGAAGAGGTTTCTCTTCCTCCCGAGCCTTCAGTGCCCGCCGAAGTGCTCCAGTCTTGTGCATAAACCGGCAGATTTAGTAAGGATGTGATGATTGCTGCTAAAGCGGCTTTTCTTATCATTTGATTTAACCCTTAAAGATTTGAGTTTCGCCTTAAGTCTGCGGTTAACGATCGACTGTATTTATGTCAAGCGAACCAGTCGAAGTTTGAGGCAGGAAGCCACCAAACCCTTGGTTGGCAAAACCAGTTGGTGACTTGAGCATCGCTGAACCGTAATTACCAAATCCATATCTGAATTGGCCCGACGGTATGCGGGTCATTCCATACTTGTTGTCGAAGGCTTGAATGGCGGTTGTCGTCTCCTGCAATCCTCCACGACACATCGGCGTTTGTTTGCCGTCAGTGTCTCCCATATAGTCCTGGGTGCTGTTGTCTTGATATGACAATTCGCCGGATTCGCGGCGCGAGCTTCTGCCCATGACGCCTGATGCACCGGCTGAATTGAATTGATTGCCGCCGGCTCCCTGCCCGAAAGCTCCGGGCGGTGGCTCTACATAACGCATGCCATGCGACGGATAAGCGGGATCGAGATCATATGTACGTCCCAGGCTCGAGTTCTGAGTTCCGTTGCCCCAGCTGAACTGGCCCATCGGTCCACTTATTCTGCCGCCGTTATTTCCGATATTCACGGTATTGCCGTTCATACCAAATGTGGTGCCATTCGGTCCCACTCTCACGGAGTTGCCCCTGCCGAAATCCAGGCTTGAGCTCTGCGCAAAAACCGGAGTGGAAAGAGCAGTCGCAAAAAGAGCGACTCCGAATGCAAATGCGAAATGCTGCAGCTTCTTCATGTGTTTAGACCCGTCAAAAAGGGAGTCCGACAATTTACTTAGTAAGTTTTGTGATTGCTCACAACTGGTGGAGGCTTTCCACCGATCTATTTGAGAACCTCGCAATTTGCTGAAGCAAATTTCTTGGTTTTGTTCAAAGAACCTCGAAATTCGCTAAAGCGAATTTTTCGGTTCTAGCCCCTTTATTTTGTGCCCGCAGAAAACATGGGCGAAAAGAGCATAGATGGCAGAATACTACTCTTCTCAACAGCCCTTGTCAATAGGTTCTGAGCCCATTGAAGGGAATTGACCCTGTCGATTTTTGGGGTAGTTGGTTCTGCCGATAACTCTCTCATCTTAAGTCTGCCCGGGCACCTCAGGCAAGGCAAAAATTGCTGAAGAGCCCGGATTTCACAGCTTTTTATCTAAAGGTGTAAGATTAGATCTCTCATTCGAGCCAGAAAATGACTGTTTTACTCGGTCTGGAGACCAGTTGCGACGAAACTGCAGCGGCCATCGTCAAGGATGGACGCCAACTTTTGTCTAGCTGTCTGGTTTCTCAAACGAATATCCACCAGAAATTCGGCGGGGTGGTTCCGGAAGTCGCCGCCAGAAGCCATGTTCAGACCATCAATTTGATGATCGACGAAGCTCTGTCCAGGGCAGATCTAACCGCAGACAAACTGGACGGCATTGCCTGCACAAGAGGACCAGGGTTGATCGGCACCCTGCTCATTGGGTTATCAGCGGCCAAGGCGCTCTCATGGTCCTGGAATTTGCCTCTTAAGACAGTGGACCATCTATATGCTCACGTCTGCGCAAATTTCATCGATACAGACCTCGAGCCACCGTTCCTGGCTCTTCTGGTTTCCGGCGGACACACGCAGATACTGCATTTCAAGCATTTCGACAACATCGAAATAGTGGGCGAAACTCTCGATGACGCCGCCGGTGAAGCTTACGATAAGGTAGGCCGGCTGCTCGGACTGGGATACCCTGGCGGCCCCGTAATCGACAAGATGGCCGCTAAGGGGAACCCTAGTGCCTTCAGATTTCCCGAAGGTGTAGTCAAAGGATACGATTTCAGCTTTAGTGGCTTGAAAACA
>JAYRNY010000454.1:0-6083 GCA_041911975.1 bacterium
AGTAATCGCAACCACATTTGAAGACCTTCGCAAGAGAAGCGGATTGATCAAAGTTCAATACGCTTCTTTTGCTTTTCGAAGATTTATATTACTTTTTATAGTAAGAAATGGTCGACAATTTGAGCTGGTTTCATACAGAGGCGCCGATCCGTTTGCGCTCTGACTTAGCCCTTTTGAAAAGACTAACGCCTAATGCGCGCGCATCTTGCGACGCATAACAGCCAGAGACAGCGAGGCGTTTTTCTTGGCTACAACACGATTCCAGAGGTTGCTCAAAGCTTCGCGCGCTTCACTGCAGTAAAAAGGCACGCTTGCCTGAGCTTTCGGCTTCTCCCCAAGTCCTCTCAGTTTTTTCAACTCAGAAGGCACAGCCGATGCCACAGTGTGCAACGAAAGAAATGCCTGACAGCGGAAAGCCGAAGTTGAAAGATAATGCGAATATTTCTTGGCCGAAACCCTGTCAGCAGAGTCGACAAGCTTGAGCAAGCTGGCGTCGATCCTCTTACAGTCGCTGACCGGAAGATCTCTCAGATTGCCTGCTTGGTCCTCCAGAACTCTGTAAGAAGTGGTGCGCAACAACTTCTCATAGCTGGATACATGCCTGAGTGTCTCAGTGCCCACCAGGTCGAGCAGCCCCTCTGCTAGCTCAGTTGCTTCTTTCTCTGAAATGGACTTGCGCCTGGCATTGAAATCCGGCTCAGGCTCCGCTGTCCGAGGCGAAAAATCCAGCTGCCAGGACTTTGCAAAAATGTCTGCTTGCAATGTTTCCGGCTCAGAAGGAGCGGAAGCAAACAGCGTCGTTGGAGTAGCATGTTTTTGCACTGAAATTTGCAAATTAGGATTCTGCCTGCCGAAATACAACGGATTGCAGTCCTGCCAATTTTGCATTTCAAAACTGAGAACAGCCGAATTCGATTGCGGCATAGGCAAACTTGCAGGTTCGAAATCTCCGCATTTCTGAGTCTGAGAATCCGCAATATGTCCGTGTTTTCTGGCTGCTTCAAAAAGTCTGATCAACGCTGTTTCCTCAGCGCTGGGTATCTCGGCAAAAGTCATGCGCGCAGGCTCTTGATCCCAGATCATCGCGTGCTGGTGATCGCGGCGCTCGACATAGCCTGTGTTTCGTGGTTTCAAATACTGAGCCTGCCCGCCCTCACCTTCCGAAACTAAAGGGGCAGCAGGCTGATTGTTGGTTACGATTTGCACGAGGAAGTTTCTCCGAAAAGAGAAAAGCGAAAAGACAAGCTGAGTGGTAAGAAGTGATTTCTCTATATAACTGTTTTCACGTGACTTCATCGTGACGATTGCTGGTCACCGAGTCGACTTCATAGCCGTCAGCAAGCGTATACAAACCGAGTGCGAACTTAAACAAGAGCGCGCGAAGTGCGATCCCATCAAGGAAAAGCGCCTGAAGATCATTCAAGCGCTTACTGATTCCATTTTGGCAGTTAATTCTATTTGCTTCAGCAGGCTTGCTGCCTGGGCCTCAGTTTGCGGCGCATCATCTGCACTGTAAGCGTGCTTTCCATTCCTGAAGAGAGCTTCTTGAAGAAATCAAAAAGTCCCTGCATGGAGCAAAGCACCTCATCGACTTCATGCGATTTGCTGAAATCGGCGCGACCAATCTGAGCACTCTTGCTGCAGTCGACTGAAAGGAATTGCTTGCAGCGGCTCTCTTGCACTGCAATCTCAGGCTGGATGGCCAGAAGATTGTGATTGGTGGCACGCATCAACTTTTCGAATCTGGTCACGTGCATGGTGTCCGTATCTTCATTTTCGCCAGCCTCAGCCAGCAAATCCTTTAAAGTGCGAGAACCGGGAGCGGGCGGGGTAAATTCGAGATTGTTCTGAGTTTTTTTTGTTTCGTTTTGAATAGGAAGGGGCGGAGCTTGTAATTTTTTTGGTCTGGGGCGGATTGTTTTTGAGCCATCGAATACGGGCGGATACTGCGTTGTGTTTAATGCAGTTGTTGAACTAGTAAGAGGGGTAGGCACGATTCTGCATCTCCAGAGGAGGGAAAAACGGGAAGGTGGTTAGAAGAGAGGTGGGTGCAAGGACCAAAGATACGCAAAACTTGGTCAGGGAATTTATAACCTGGAGAGCGTGAAGAGTTTGTGATGATTAAACGGCCCGTGAGATAAATCGGTCTGTGCACATTGTCGGGAAAACGCGCCAGCTTCGACTGCCACTACCAGACCGGTTCTGATGTGTGCTACGCGCCGCTGGGAGAACTCTTTTTGACGGACGCGCAGAGGAAGCTCATGGAAGGCTTCGCCGCTCAGGCTTTCGGACCAGGCGCGCGCTTCAAGGAGAATCACTCAACGATCGAGATCGACTGATCCCACGGAAAGGCGAGCCTGAGTTTCTTTCGTGATGGAAATGAAACTCCGTGAAAAGCTCTGGAGATTTTGCGGATGCAAAGTCTCCAGAGTCTTCACCACTGAAAAGCTGTAAAACGCGATGGATTCCGCGTTTTATTCATTTTTCGAGAAATACTATATGTCATCGTAATATCCTACAAAAAAAGAGCAAACAGGAAAGCCGACTTTCATCGACTTCCCTGCTGCTCACTGCCGCAGAATACAGAGGCTGAAACGAAACTTACTGGAATAGATGCACGTCGCAACTATCCAGAGGTTTCTGCTTCTTTAGCCGCGCCAACCCTTGGGAGGCGTGCAGCCGGGGCCGCTGTCGCCGGGGAAGGGATCGACCTCGCCCAACGGTGCGGTGTTGATGACGCCCGCCTTGATCAGGTTCTCGCGCGACGCGTACTCGATGACGAAGCGCGCCACCTCACGACCGCGGTCGAACTCGGTGGTGTTCACGCGGTGCTCGGTGCGCCGGCCGAACTCGGTGCCCATGTCGTGACCGACACCGCCTTTGGTGGCAGGACCGTAGCTGCCGCCGCCCCGGGTGTTGCCTTCCAGACCGCCGCCCAGACAGCCGCCACGGGTGCTCATGGAGAGCATGTTGCGGCGGAAGCGGGGGCGCTCCTCGTAGAAGACCACCGCGATGACGCCGACGTTGGCCGGCTTGTCGAGCTGCGCGGCATAGCTGTCCCGGCGATCGCCGAAGTGGAAGGCGGCCACTTCGCTGTTGTTGAGCCGGAAGCCGGGGATGTCGTTCTCGGTGACCGAGAGCGCCGGCGTGAGCACGTAGCCGCCCGCGGACTGGGACGCAGTCTTGCCGGTCATGATGTCCAGACCGTCGACAGACGTCACCGCCAGGTAGCGGCCGCCGCCGAAGGGGACGTGGAAGCGCAGCTGGAAGTCCTTGTCCCAGGGGGCAGCCACGTAGGTCTTGCCCTGGTGCTGGATGGTGGGAAGCGGACGTCCGTTGACGATGATCTCGAGGCCGAAAGCGTTGTTGCGCTGCATAGGTTTCTCCTTGTGCCTCACCTTTGGTGAGGCGGGTTCTGCCGCAGTCTAATGCTCAACTGCGGCTCAAATCGGGTTATCACCGGCGCCTTGATTGGAACCGGCGACATTGAAAGAAGGCGGTTTGCCAGGCGACAAGCCATGCTCCGCCCGCCAGAATCCGGAGCGGGAACGCACGCAGTGCGCTCCCTCGCACTAGCAAGAACAGCTACTCAGCCGCGAGGCCGGTAGCGCTCCGCCAGTTTCGCCAGTTCTTGGAACCGATTGGGAAATCCGATGACAACCAGGAAGCCGTCCAGCAAGGCAGCTGAAAAGCCCAACCGGAAAGCTTCCCCAACACTCATCGGATTGTGTGTGAAGGCCTGGGGGGCAAGCGCCGCCCAAGACCAGATGGCACCGCCCGCAATGCTACCGACTATGGCGAACATGATGAGGACGATGACCAGGGCACCCAGTTCGCGCACCCGGAGAAGGGCGTTTGTAAACCGGTGCAATGGACCTCGGAGCAGGTAAACGCTCAGGTCCGCAGCGGCAAAGACCGCCGCAGTCACGAGGAAGGCGGCAACGACTCCGGCTGCCGTCGAGTATGCAGTGCCCACTACCACCGACACGAAGAGCATGCTCAGGCAGTAGAAGACACAAAACAGGAAAGCACCCATATTTAAGTCTCCTGAGAGGTCTTGCTTTTGTAACGAGCTGTGGAATGGGAGCCGGCAAAAGCTCCCCGAAGAAACCACGCCGATGAGTGAATTCGGCGTGGTTCCCGATCGGCGACCGAAGGCAAGAGGACCAGCCTATGCAGCTACTCCAATTTCTTCGGGCCGCCGGTATCTCACGACTGGACGTCTGCCTTCGGAGGGGGGCACGGCGGCTTCTCCCCTTCGCTGGCGACCTTGTCGTTGCGGAATTCTCTGGGAAGTTCCTCGAGGCTCATCGTGAGCGACAGGAGACAGCGCTTGAGCATGTAATCGGCCAGCGCCTCGGGATCTTTGACGCCGGAAATGGCATCACAGACACCGATGATCAGGTGTTCGGTCTCGCCGACCTTGACGACAGTGGGGTCGTAGAAGCGTTCTCGCAATTCCGGAACGGCAGCGATGAGCGTCATCGGGTCGTAGAGGTTGAACGACTGGATCAAGTCCCAGATGCTGTCTTCGCCGGTGCGATCCTTGCCCTCGCCGCCGCAGAAGGTATTGCAGAACCATACTTTGTCGCAGCGGTCGGGCAGCTTGGCTCGACCTTCGTCGCCGGGCGGCAGGCAAGCCCGCTGCCAGAGCGACTCGATGGAGCCCTGCTGGGAATCGCGCAGCTTGATGCCGACCGGGTGGCCAGTGGCAGCCAGCTCGTCGTAGAAGCTGCGGGGAACCTTGCAGGCGTAGGCAGCCGCGCGGGTGAGAATCACCATCGGGATGCCCAGTTCCTGAATGCGGCGGTAGGTGTAGATCGCCGAGTCCATGTCGAACTTGTTGTTGGCAGCAGAGTCGGGCACCATGAAGCCGTCCTTGTCGATGACGACTTTGTTGGTTTCCTTCTCGACCTCGACGCCGCCCATGATGGCAATGGATTCGACCTTGGCTTTGACCAGGTCGGCATGCTCGCGCAGGATGGCGGCTATGTCCGTCATGCCGGAGATCAGCACCAGAGTGATGCTTCCGTCTTCGGCGCTTTGAAGGGTACGCACCAGAAGCTCGCGACCGTCCTCCAGCTCGCTTTCGTCAGCCATGTAGGTGACCTTGGCGAACTCGTGGTCGTGTCCGTGAGGACTGTTCTTGCAGTCCGTGCCGATGCCGACCGGAACGTGCGGCTGGCCGAGCAGCTTGAGAGTGCCCTTGGCCAGCTGAGCGCGCTTTACGGGCGGAGCCAGATTGGCGATCACAGCCTTCAGCTCGAACAGGTCCTGCTTGCGCGAACCGGGCGTGCTGAAGAACTCCATCTGAGTCTGGCGTCTGTGGCGTTGCTCTCCTGTGAGGAAGAGAACAGTGTCCTCGTCGTCGAGGTCCTTTCCGAAGTCACCGACGATTAGAAGCCGTCGGGAAAGACTGCGCAGCAGCTTCTCGAATCCAGACTCGACTAAAGCGCGGAACGGATCAGGTGATCCTGGCGAAGCGTTTGGGGCCGTTGTTGTGTTTGATTTCATGCTAGGCTATTTGCCCTCTTTAAGCTCGTGAAGTGGGTGAAGAAGCGCGGCTGCCGTGAAGACAGACCGGATGCTTCAACTGTGAAGGACTTACGAGTCGTAGCCTCGACTGAACACTGGCAATACTCGAGCGGTATCCCCTCTCGAATGAGAGTGCCTGGGTTTCGTAAAAGCAGGATGGAATGCCGCGACCGGGAATGCGAGTAGACAAAGTTGAGGAAACGAGTAGAGGCCCCATGTTGTCTAAAACACTCATCGTCTTTCAAAAGAAAATTTGCTCACGAGCTCATGACAAAAGACTTTGTGCTGGCAGTTTTTCAGCGTTTCGTAAGCCAGAGACGGTTTTCTTGGAGATTGCTCATTCGACAAGCGAGCCAATTGCAAAGTGCGCCAGGCATGCCAGTGGCGCTTAACGTTCTTCAAAATCGATCTAGCCGGGCCGCACCGTATGTGGTGGCACAGAGGAGAACCAGAACGAGTCCCGAAAAAGGCGCCCTCCAAGCCCGATTGCCGGAATCGCCACGCCAGGGTAAACCCTGATATATACACAGTTTCAGCAAGTCCTCGGG
>JAYRNY010000455.1:0-14508 GCA_041911975.1 bacterium
GACTTTCATTGATGCCCATGGATTAAGACCCAGCAAATGGTCATATCCCAGCCTCGTACCACCTGCCCAGGTTAAGATGCCGTAATCTTTACAACCAAAAAAACCGCCCCTATTGCTTTCGACCCTCAATCGTCCCGAGATTGTGGTATTACTTATAAGAAAGTGGCTAGGCATAAGGGTCATCAGAGTTTATTCTTTAAGAATAGTCCTGACCGAAATGGCTGGAATGAGCGTCGGCAACTAATGTCCGCAGATCTAAACAAGCGACCCACAGTAGATGAGGCAGATTATTGGGAGACCCTGTACAGGGTCAAGCGCACGCCTTGGGAGCTGAACCAGATCTCCCCGCCGCTCAAGACCTTTCTTGATTCTCCCTATAAAGTTCCGCCGGGCCGAATTGCTGTGCCAGGCTGCGGTACCGGTCACGATTGCATGTTATTCGCCAGCCGCGGATTCGAAGTAACCGCGATCGACTTTGCGCCCTCAGCGCTAAAATCGACCACCGACAAATTCATCCAGGCGGGGATATTAAATTCGAAAGGTTTCGTGCTCGACAAAGACGTCTTCGACATGCACGACTATGAAAATCACTTCGACTACGTTCTCGATCACACATTCTTCTGCTCGATCCACCCATCCAGGCGCAGGCAATATGCGTATGTAGTGCGCGATCTCTTGAAACCGACCGGCAAAATGATATCGCTTTTCTGGCTTGTCGAACGTCGAGGTGGCGGCGCGCCTTTTTCGACAACCAACGATGATATTTTCTCGGTATTCAAAGACATCTTCACCTTCGACATCGTCTTTGAGCCGCCAGACTCTGTGGACTCAAGAAAGGGAAAAGAGATCTTCTGCCTGATGTCGGTCAAGAAGTAATTGGCAAAGTTCGCTAAAAGCCAGCGATAATCGCTACAGCCAGATTCTCAGTTCGCAATCAGGGCGATTTTTCTTGAACCAGGCGACACCGTGATTGGTGATCTTGGAACAGCCATAAACAGAGACTACTCTCAGTGTCTTCATTTTTGAAAGACTCTTCAGCCCAGCGTCGCTGATGTGCGTTGATGAAGCGTCCACCTGGATCAGGTTAGGAAGTTGAGTGAGTGCTTCAGCCCCTTTGTCCGTCACATTGTCGTAGTCGATATTCAGGTATTTGAGATTCTCGAGGTGACTTATATCAGAGAGCAACGCATCAGTAATTTTGGTGCCAATTAAATTGAGATGAGTCAAGCCCTTCATCTGCGCTAAGTATTTTCCAGCTCCGTCTCCTACTGGAGAATCAGCCAGGTGAATTTGCGTCAGGACAGGTAGTTTCGTCAAATACTTGAGCCCGTCATCGGTGACCCTTGTATGCTTCAATTCAATGTAATTCAACTTTGATAGAGATGACAATGCCGCAAGATGTTTGCTTTCGATCGGCAGTTGACTGGCGGATACATTGTATAGGGATCCAACTTTCGATATGACCTTCAGCCCATCTCCAGTAATTTTGGTATCAGATATCTTAATCGCCCCGAGATCCATCTTTGCCAGAGTTGCCAATCCACGGTCAGTCACGTCAGCCCCGGACAACCAGATTTCCTTCAGGGTTTTCATTCCAGTCAGGAACATCATTCCATCATCTGTGACATTTGTGCTCTGGATGTCCAAGATTGATAAACTTGGCAGATGGCTGATGGCGGATAGTCCATTGTTGTCTGTAGCAGTCCTCTCCAAATGAAGTTCTTGCAAGTCCGGCAGTGCTGCCAAGTCGCCCAAGCCTTTATCCGTCAATTTGGTTCCATTCAGTCTCAATACTTTGAGCGAAGTCAGTTTTGCAAGGGAAGAAACGCCGGCATCGGTTATTTGCGTTTCTGATAAATCGAGCGTTTGCACTCCGCTAAGTCCTGCGACTGACACTAAGCCGGCATCAGTTACTGGTGATTTTGACAAATCAAGTGTGTTCCGTTCGCCTATCTTTGGAAGCCAATCCGCTAATACCAAGTCGGTCAGTGAACTATGTGGGGTTGCATCAAGAAGTGAATTGTAATGGCTGATTCTCTCTACCGGTACTTTGTTGGACGGTGCCGGTTGCCTGGGCGTAGCAAGCGGTTCTTTGCGATCGGCCTCTTGTTCTTGCGTCTGCTTGAACGTAATGAGAGACAGGCAGAGAGAAACCAATCCGACAATGGCAAGGGCTGTGCCGATAGTGGCTAAGGAAGTTGGGTTATTCAAGGCAGATCGCCACTGAATCTTGCCCACCTTTATGCCACCACCTTTGAGGGCGCCTGATTGGATAGCGGAAAGTTTTTCCTTAACTTCGGACATGTTCTGATATCTATCTTCCGGTTTGATTGCCAGAAGTTTCATGACCAGATCTTCCACCGCAGGCGGAATTAGGATATCCGGACGCGCCTCTTTGAGGCTTTGAGGTTCTTCATTGAGATGCTTGAATATTGTTTCGATAAGAGAATCACCACGGTGCGGCGGCCGTCCAACCAGACATTCATAGAGAATACATCCGAGCGCATAGATGTCGCCGCGTTGATCCACCGGTTTGCCCATGCATTGCTCTGGACACATATAGAGCGGGCTGCCGAAGATTTCGCCGGTTTGCGTCAATTGATGGGCAATGCTGCTGTCGGTATCGACTATCTTGGCGATGCCGAAATCGACGAGCTGGACAAGATAGCCTGATTCTTCTTTGACAAGCATGATGTTGCCCGGTTTCAAATCTCGATGCAGTACGCCATGGCTGTGAGCGTGTTCCAAGGCTTCGCAGACCTGTGCGAATATGTCCAGCGCCTCAGGCAGTGGAAGCGAGCCGCGTTCTTGGATCAATTCCGATAAAGTAGGTCCATCGATGAAATCCATGACCATATATGGCTGACCATATTCAGACAGTCCAAAATCATGGACTGCGATCACATTCGGATGCTTCAAAGTGGCTACTGTTTTTGCTTCCTGCTGGAATCGCTGCACGGTCTGTTCGTTCAAAATATGCGAATGTAGCATTTTTACTGCAAACACCTTGTGAAGCAAGGGCTGCTTGGCCTTGTAGATGACACTCATTCCGCCAGTGCCGACAGTCGAGATGAACTCGTATTTGTTCCCCAGACCGATGTCAGGCTGTCCATCGCTGCCCTGACCCAGACGCGTTCCATCTTGAGGGCAGACATTCGTTGTTGCCGAAACCTTCAGTCCGCATGTTGGACAGGCACGCCCGCCTATTATCTTGGAGGGCTCACCTTGAGTGAGTCGGACGGTAGTGTCCTGTTCGTCGAAAGTGTCAGTCATAGTAAGGCGCAGGCACGATTAGATAGTCGAATTGCGCTGCAGTTGTCTGTGCAGACAAGCCGAGGAATACCTTACCGGCAATATTCCCTTTCTAATGACTCTTACGCGAGATAATTGGACCCCTTTAAAAAGCCCTTCACACTCGTGCACACAGAGCCAAATATGGACTTTTGGCGTTAGAGGGGCGAAGCCGAATCGGTGGCAGCAGTTTGCCTGCCTGAACGCGCGGACACTGGAATAGCAAGTGCTTCTTTGACTTTGTCGTTGTTTGCAAGCGATTTAGCGACGAGGTCCATGAATTTAGCGCCGCCGGCTGCATTCAAGTGGGCTGTATCCTGGAAGTCAGCGTCATGGAAAACCCAATGGCTGTTCAAATTGACCAGTGAAATATCGCCGCGTTCGGCTCTCCTTGTCATTTCATCCATGTACTTAGCGTACATGCCCGGCGGCATTAGAGACATGTTCTTTTCTGTAAGTGGCATGTTGGCGACAACTACTTTCACATGATTGGCTCTTGCATCTGCCAGTAATTTGTCGAAAAATGCGACTTGATTTTGGAACAATTTTTCGTTGGCGGAAGCGAAGCGCTTCTTATACTCACGTGTATTGTCTTTCCAGGGCGTCACCTTATGAGGTGGCAATATGAAATTCCCTTCGGTGACCGTGGCACTTCCGAGAATGTTGCCGTCGCCCTTTTCTTGTGTTTCTCGCGGGTTGAAGCTGGAGTTGACCGGAATACCCGCCAGTGCGTTGTTGCCAGCCTTGTTGATAGGCTTCGAGAAGTATGTCTGCAATTCCAGTCGCTTATCCGCCAGGGAGTTGAGGGTATTGTAAGCCGCTTCCGCTGCAGCTTGGGGTGAGACAGTTAGCAGGTTCTGCACATCGTTAGTTTTTTCAAAGTGGCGGAAGAACAGATAAGTCGGCGTCGATGTGGCGGAGTCAACACCGCTGTCGATGAAGTCTCTCAGTGTCAACCCGAGCAGTATCACCTTCGGTGCACGGCTGCCGGTAAAGAGAGAATGTGCAGTAAAGTACTGGTCCGAAATCATTGCACCGGGCAGTGCGAAATTGAAGCAAGAAATATCGCTTGGCGCTCCAGATTCCTGCAATCTTTTTTCTAGAAAAACGGAGTGAGGATGTTTTACCGCGTCAATATTTCTGTTGAGAAAATCCGCGTCAATCAGCGAAGTCGGAATCATCATCAAGGAAGAGCCCATTACCACCACATCTGGTGCCTTGGGCTCGGAAAGATAAGACTTGGTCCTCCACCATTCCCAGGACAGACGAACCGGCAATTCAGTCGGTTTGATCTGAAGGTTCGGTTTTAGTGCAGAAAGACCGACGTTGATGCCGACGAACAAAACCAGCGCGCAGACAATCGGGCGTCCGGGTACCGCGGACAGCCAGGATTTCACTTTGTGGTTTTGCTCAGGCATATTCTTGCTTAGGTAACTAGGGTGAGGCTTTGCGCCACCCGGCTCTTAATTGTAAAGGTGAATCGACCAGGTGTTGGCGACATTAACGTTTAGTTAGGTGGAAGTGCCCGAAAGCCTCCATTTTTGGGCATTTTGGAGTTTTACGCCGGTAATAATTATCCGCGTCTCAGTTTTCCGAGTGGATTTCGAAAACGCAAACCCTGTCCTTGTTTCCGGACCTCCACAATTCCTCCATATTCTCCATCCTTTTTACAACCTCTTTAAATAGGATGTGGTCATGGCCAGGCAGCCCCCGCATTAGCGCTTGCGCCGTTTCCCTCCTTTGAGGATCACGTTGATGCTTATGAGCTTTGATTTCTTCTCTAATATGGGCAGAAGCCCCGGGTTCGCGCGCCGTGTCTCGGCGCTTTTGGCGATTTCAGCACTTTTACTCGGACAGAAGTGCTTTTCGGCGACTGAATCGGAGACCTTCAAAAATTGGCAGAACACCGCGAAAACCACGCAGCTTGGTCAACAATTGCTGGCAATGCTGAACGCAACGTCGAGAGCAATCAGTGTTAATCCCTCGGACAAGCTTGCGCTTTTCCGGCGAGCTTATCTGTACGGCACGATTGGTTGCACCGATTCAGCTATTCAAGATTTGTCCCGTGTTATTGCCATCGATCCAAACTTTGCCCCGGGCTACACTGAGCGCGCAAACTGCTATATAGATCTGAAGAACTACGAAAAGGCATTATTCGATCTGAATCGTGCCATCGTTTTGGATCCGCGCTCGGGCGATGCACTATATACTCGTGGTCGGCTGATGCTACTCATGAACAAGCCGAGCCTGGCTCTGAATGATCTGCGCCGCAGCCAGTACAGTGATGCGAAATTTACCCCGGCTTTGCCCGGCGAGCTGCCGGCTAATCACTACGACGCCGCTGACTATTATCTCGGCGTCGCGTACGAAGCAATGGATAAGCGCGACGATGCAATCAGGCACTATAAGGATTCGATGAAAACACCACGCCTGGGCACTGCTGGTTTCATTCATCGCTATGCCGATCAACCGCTGGATGCGAAATACAGGGTCAGCATGCTCGAAAACGGATATTGAGCGTACCTGGTCCAAACCAAAACTCTGACGGAAGCCCAATCAATTTATGCCCAACTGGAAACTCGTATTGCTGGCACTTTATATGATGCTCTCTCTGGGCTTGCCAGCGTTTGCGCATCATGAGAGCAAAGATACGAGAGGGCAAAAACATCATCATGGCGATGTGACAAATGCCAAAAAAGCAAAGTCTTCCCCGGATCCATGGAAGCAGTTGGCATTGGCGTTTTCCCCCGCCTATGCTGCATTGAGCAATGTCAACTATTCGCGAAGCAGCTATTTTCGGTTTGTCACATCGAATGGCATTCCGAATCACACAACGGGCGCATTTCCAAATCCGGAGAATCCAAACTCGATTTCCGAACAGCAGTATGTATTTCGCATGTCGCTCAATCCGAAAGAAAACTATTGGATGACGCCAATTTCAATGTATCCTTTCGGAGTGGCGATCAACGGTGTGCCGTTTGATCCAGGTGCCAACGAATGGTACATGCGCGATCGTAACTCCGGCTGGCAGTACGAAGCAATGGCGCTGGACAGTAAGCTGGGCATCGATCAAAACAATGCACATGTCCAACCTGATGGTGCCTATCATTATCATGGGCTGCCTACCGGACTTGTGAACAAACGGTCTTCGTCAGTCCGGCCCGTTTTACTTGGTTATGCGGCTGACGGTTTTCCCATATACGCACCGACAGGATTTCCAAGCAAGCATGGCGGTAGATTGCGCTCCAGCTATCGCATCAAATCGGGACCGCGGCTCTCCAATGGTTATGGACTCACACCTACTGGAAATCACGATGGTTCTTTCGTGCAGGATTACGAATATGTAAAAGGTCTCGGTGACCTTGATGAGAGCAATGGAAAACATGCGGTCACGCCTGAGTATCCGCGTGGAACTTACTTGTACGTGATCACTGATTCCTATCCTTATATACCGAGGTCATTTAGAGGAACACCGGATCAGACCTTCATCAATCGCGGTCGATCAGTTTCGCCGGCCGGTGGTGATTATGGATACTCGTCAGGACATGGCGTCATCGCGAATGTGCGCAGCTCTGGCTACGGTGGAAATCAATCGCGGCAATGGACGCCTTCATATGGTGGCATGAGTTCGCGCGACGACATTGCACCGCCACAAAACGGAATGGGGCCGCCGCCAAATGGAATGTGGCCTCCACCTAATGGGATGGGTCCACCAGACGGAATGGGACCGCCACCCGGATTCAGTCCGGGCGGAATGGAACCTCCAGGTTTTCCTCCGCGCCATTGAATTCGCCCGTATTTTGCCCTCTGTGAAACTGAAGGTGAGGTGCTATGCATCGTCCTTAGTCGGAGAGCCTAGGGCGCTTTCATGTAGTCGACTCGTAGCGTCGACTCTGCATCAAAATTGCATGTTGCTACCTAAGGATCTGGTGCTTTAAATTCGTATCTGTATCCGACACCATAAACGGCGTGAATTAATTCTTGTCCAGGCAGCGCCTTTGCCAGTTTCTTCCTGACGTTTTTCACATGGCTGTCGATGACTCTGTCAAAAACAAGCTGCTCTTGTTGATAGCAAAGTTCCAAAAGCTGGTTGCGAGAAAATACCCGGCCTGGTTTTGAAATAAAAAGTTTGAGCAATCGAAACTCAGTTGGTGTCAGATCGAGCACGATACCATTTACGGTGATACGTCCCTGGTCATCATCTATCTTGAATAGTTTTTGCTCTGTCTCCGCACTTGATGGGGCGCGGGATCTTCTGAACACAGCTTTCACGCGTGCAACAACTTCGCGCGGGCTGAACGGCTTGCAAATGTAGTCGTCTGCTCCCAGCTCCAGTCCGAGTAGCCTGTCGAGCTCATCTATGCGGGCGCTGACAATGATGATTGGGATGGCGGAAAACTTACGAATTTCGCGGCAGATTTCCAGACCATCGCCACCCGGCAGCATAACATCCAAAAGTATTAAAGAGGGCGGCTGCTTGCGTACCATTTCTACGATTTTGTCGCCTCGATCCTGATGCTCGACGTCAAAGCCGGATTGACGCAAATAGTCGGTCAGGATTTCGGCAATCCGCCTTTCGTCCTCGACAATCAAAATGCGTTCTTTCTTCTCTGCTTCAGCCACCGCGCAGTCCTCTCGCTGTGGGCAAGACTATTTCTATTTTTATTCCACCTAATTCGGAATAGGTGGCGCTTATGTGTCCTGAATGTGCCTCGATAATGGTTCTGCAAATCGCCAGACCAAGTCCGGAGCCACCTAATTCTCTGCTTCTGGAAGATTCTACTCTGAAGAAGCGATCGAAGATCTTGGGTATCAATTCATCCGGAATTCCGGGATGCGAATCGTCAAATCTCAAGACCACTGCGGTAGGTGACTTCTCCATCGAGAGTTTTAATTTTCCACCTTGATCGGTGTACCTCAATGAATTTTCCAGCAAGTTTATGAACACTTGCCGCATTCGATTATTATCGGCATAAACAGTGCAAGATTCGTTTGCTAACGCCATCTTGTCTATGGTGAGGTTTTTTTCCGCATACCTTTCCTCGAACAAATCGGCCACGTCTTGCAGAGTTGATACCACGTCTACCGGAATAAAGGAGTGTTTCAAGTTGCCGACGTCAAAGCGAGCCAGCCAATGCAAATCATCTACCAGTTTGCTCAGTCCCATGATTTCCGCATGAAGCACCTGCAGTGTTTTTGGATTTACTTCTTGCACGCCGTCCTGGAATGCCTCGACCTGCGCGCGCAAGATAGCAATCGGAGTGCGCAATTCATGCGAAGTATCCGCCATCCATTGTTTGTGGCTCTGATCTTGAGTAGTGAGCGAGGCGGCTAAGCTGTTCAATTCATTGCCGAGTTGCCCGAATTCATCGGAGCGCAGATGCTCGATGCGTGTATTAACATCACCATCCGCCAATTTCCTGGTGCCTTCAGATATGGTGCGCACACCATCCTTCAAGTCTTCCGCAAGAAAGAAAGCAACGCCGCAAGTGATGGCGGATATGGAAAGGGCGGCCAGGATCAGCTCGATAGTTTGCCGATTGTCGAATTCCTGGCGGAGCTGGACCAGCTTCATCAAATCGTTGACGGAGTGAAAGGCATTCTCGTTGTAGGCACTGACGTCGGGCCACAGACCAAAGACGGCATAGATTACAAGTACCAGAGAAGCGGCCGCTGAGACACAGATGGCGGCAAAAATGAGCTTCTTTTCGACGTTCAGGTTCATGTTGTCAAACGTTGGCAATCCATAGAGCATTCTTCTCCGGTATGCCATTATCTTCCCGCAAACCATAACCGGCAAGGGCTGCTTTGAGGACAGATTTTCCATTGACCTTTAGCTCCAGACTGACTACACCCAGCGATTCGCAGATTCTCGCCTCGGTTTCAATCTTCCAACTGACCAGACCGAATAGAAGTTTTGTCCTGTTTTCCCCTTTTTGGAACCAGGTGTGAGTTTCTGGATCCCAGTGGCGTTGATAGTGAAAACGAAGACCGGGCTCGAAAGGCTTAAAAAGGGACCAGATAAATGTTTTCATTCCGCTCACAGGCAGAAGTCTTGTGGGAAGCAAGTCTTCCCAGTAAACGGATCCTTCGACAAGCGGGGTGAAACCGAGCGACATAATAAACGTGTCCAGCAAAAGGTCGTTCGAGCCCTGCCGATTGAAGCAGGCGATCAAATCCTCGGAATTCAGGAAAGATACGCAAGCATTGTTTTTCCCCTGCAGATAAAATTGCCCGTTTAAGTCAAGATTGACTTCCAGCCGCTGAAGTTGGTCGCCGATCTCGAATTCGTGACGGCATCCTACTGCCAGACGCAATGCACGCTTAAGAGCAGCATTGCAAGTCGGTTGGCTGACTAATTCCAATTCTTCAGGTCGACAGAAGAGGGAGTAGATTCGTTTGTCTTTTGTCGATGCGGAATAAACTACACCGGAAAGGTGGAAAGGAATAGTGCGGCTGCCCAGAACCAATGATTCCTGCACGTGCATATGCAGATGCGGTTGCGGCGAGCGGCCGGAATTGCCGACATGAGCGAGAACCTGGCCGGGTGAAACATATGCATTCAAATCGATCTTGATGCTGTCCTTTTGCAGATGTGCAAGGAGAACATAGGCACTCCCGTTAATCTGAATCAAGATGTAATTACCCCAGTTGTTGATGGTGTCAACCTCTCCCGCGATGTTATCGGCCAGTGATGAAGACAGTGCCACAACCTTGCCGAAGCAGGGTGACAAAACCGGTTTGCCGTATGCAAAATAATCTGAAAGGGAATTACCGTCGTTTTTATAGCTTTTCCCATCGACGGTCTGGAAAAAGTCCAGAGCGTGCTTCCATGCGGCCTGATGCGTGTAGCTGCCGTCAAACCCCTGGTACACGCTCCATGTGCCGGCAAATGGTGCTTTCACTGAAATGCTCGTATCGCTGATGCCTCTGGCCAACATGAGACTTTTGGTTTCGATGGTTTTCTCCGGCAGTGCCGGTTGAGCAAGCCAGAAATTTGTCCATGGCCCGCCACGGTATGGTGCCAGGGCAATCAGTACACCGTATGTGGTGAGAACAAAAGGAGTCGCCAGCGCAGGCAATGATTCGATCGAAAGGAGACGTTCCAAACTGATTGATAACATTGCACAAAGTCCTGATGCGAGCAGTGCGACGGATAGGCTGCGCTTTCCTGGACTAGTGTAGAGTCCGCCGATCACTGCTCCTGTCAGAACCGCATTCATTTGAGCAATCAAGAAGGAAATGGTGCCAGGATAGAATCCCAGACTGCTCAGCATTGCATATGACACTACGCAAGTGCCAAGCGCAATTAGGGCAAGACAGGGAGAGCCGAGGAAAAACGCAAGGAATACGAGCAGCCCACCAGATGCGGTGCCGTGGAAATAGACGGATCCCAGTGGGGATAAAAACTGCAGCGGTGTTAGCGTGATCGGCAAGAAGTCGAACACAATAACAGGAGCACCCGCAGGAAGACAAACCGTTGCCATCGTCGGCAGAAGCAGGAATGCACAGACGACATACGGCAGCCCCAGCAGAGGCAGTCTGAAATAGTGGCAGACCGTGTCTCTCAGTATGACGCTTACAGCCACAACCAGGACGCATCCCAAGGCGAGAAATACGACTACTTTCTCATTGACTGTATAGGTGGAGCCGAGAAGCATGCCCAGAAGAATGCCATTGACGATTTCCACGGATTCATCGCGTTTGGAGAGGTCCAAGACCTGCCTGGTCAAAATTACAAAGCTGCCGCCAAGAGCCCCCATCAATCCGACAATTGGATTGAGCATTGTGGTGGCAAACAATAAAAGATTGGTGGCCGGTTCAGTCAGTGCGAAAAAGGCACCATATCCTGATAGCAGGCGCTGTAATATCTCTGATAGCCCCCTCATTGCACCTAACCCCTGCGAGTGCCTGAGTTGCTGTTAAGCCTGCGATTCATGGCAGCCGTATCGGGAAACGGCATGGAAAGATGCTCAGGCAGTCTGTCTTGCTGCATCATCACAGCCAGATCCTCCTGCATTCGAATGACCGAGCATTCTCCACTTTCATGAACCAAAACAACGTTAGGCCTGTATTCGATAAATTGCATCCACTGCGTGTTGTTGTATGCGCCTACAGGACAGAAGACAAGATTGTCGCCCTGAGAGAGTGGTGGCAGCTGCACGCTGTGTCGCATCACGTCGATGTTCATGCATAGTGGTCCGTATAGAACGGTATCGGCAACTGTGCCTTCGCATGGTTTTGTCGTGTGCACCTGATGGTTGTACCAGTATGCTGTGAAAAAAAGATTTGGCCCCGCATCCAGTATCGCCGCGCGCCGTCCATCGAGAAGTCTCTTTGTGCCCAACACCGTGCAAATAAGCGACTGCGCATCGTCGATTATGGCGCGACCGCTTTCGAAGATCAGCCTGGGAAGCTCTCGGCCGACTTGCCGCCTGTGTTGACTGCCTTCCAGCAAAGCCGTGCATATTGCATCTGCGTATTCGTTTACGGAAGGAACAACTTGCTCTGGTGGCAGATAAACACTTTGCAGTGCATTTTGAGAGGCGAAGCCACCGCCAATATCAATAGTGTCAATGCAAAAGTCCTCATTGCTTTCCAGCTCGCGCATGAACTTGCACATTATCCGCACTTGCTCGGCATATGCTTTCGGTTCCAGAATGAAAGTTCCAATATGACTGTGCAGTCCAGTGAGATTCAGATGGCTGCTCAGGGCGATCATTTTGGCCGCCTGGTGTGCTTGCCCACTCTCGATGTTGAACCCGAAGCGACTCCATGGTTCCGTATAACCTGTGTCGAAGTTCAATCTCAGTGTAACGGGCACGACTTTGTCTTGTTCAATGGCGATAGTATCTATGAGCTGTAATTCGTCTAAATGATCGACATGAATATGCGCGCCTTCAGCTACGGCTCGTTCCATGATAAATTTGGGTTTGCATGGACCGTTGAAAATTATTTTGTTGGCAGGTACTCCAAGCGCTCGCGCCTTCTCGTATTCGAACGCGGAAACCACCTCTGCCCACGATCCTTCCTGGTGAATGATGTTGCAGACAGCGCTAATGTAATTTGTTTTATAAGACCAGCCATGCACAACCGATCCGTACCTGCGCTCGAATGCTTTTTTCGTATTGCGCAAATTTGTGCGTATTTGTTTTTCCGATGTGACAAAGCAAGGTGATCCGAATTTTCTGATCAGTTCAGCCACTGAAACGCCATAGATAGAAGACTTGCTGTTGTCGTGCAAACGAGCCCGTCCGAACTTATTGATCTCGCCCATTCTGTGCGGTTGAATGAATGGTGGCTCCCAAACGAGTTTCTTATTGTTGTTGTCCATTAATTATGAATAGCTCCATTTTTCTTTTTTGTGCGGAAGTTCTCGCAGGGGCGATGCATAGCATCGCTCGGCCTTTACGCTGATCTGATGATTTGGTCCTGCACCATTTGCGGTGCGAGCCTGCCTTCAGTGAGGACGGTTTCAAATTCCGGCAAGGTGACGATAAGCTCTTGCGCATGTCGTATGAAAAATGTTCCGGAACTCGGCTCCGAAAGTTCGAGCTCTTCTACTCCGGCAAGAAGTTTCAGCACTGCAACCGGCAGATTCCTGCCTACCGCGTGGCTAAGATAGATCCATGATGGAAAGCGGGGATTTATTTCTATGAGATATATCTTCCCGTCGTAACCTTTGATGACTTCGACTTCGAGCGGGCCCCGCCAGCTGAGGGCGCCGATTATTTTTTCAGCAACTTTGGTGAGACCATCGTCTACGATGCTCACGCCGGCCCACGCCTTTCCTTTTTCTGTCAGTGCTTTTTTCCGCATCGTTACCGCACCAAGCATATTTCCTTTTCCATCACCAACTGCAGCCAAATTGAGCTCGTCACCAATTACAAGTTTCTGCACAAGGACTGGATATCCCCATGTGGCTACGAGTTTCGAAAAAACAGATTTTGCTTCGAATGCGGAATGAACTACGTAGGCGTCATAGAAAATGCCTTTGACAATAAGAGGGAATTTCCATCCTTCCTTCTCGCAGTTGTCGAAGAAAGAAGGATTGCTGAGGGCTTTGCTTTCCGGCGCGCAAACCTCGATGGACTGGCAGAAATTTCCCAGGTGGTTTTTCGCGCGTAAGTTGAACTGGTCGCGGCTGGGAATGAGCATAGAAATTCCCATCAACTGAAGCTCGCTTTTCAGGCGGCTGAAATTCTGCAATTCCGAATCAAGACACGGGATGATCGCATCCAATCCTTCAGCTTTGTGAATCTGCGCGAGACGGTAAAGCAATGCCTCTTCGCCTTCGGACGGATATGGGATGAGGTAGCTGTTGTTACATAGATGCCGGGCATAGAGCCCGGCATCTAGCGCGTCGTATCCCAACCCTACAATCGAACCTTTAAAGGACGGATGCTCCTGAATGCACCGAGCAACCGCACAGCCGGGGGCCGGGTTTTCCGCCCGTGCATTGATTCCTGTTACCGCCACTTTGTAATTATGCCAACTTTTCGCCTTAGGGCGCGTTGCCTTCATAGATATCTCCCAAGCTGAAGGATGAATGCTTCTACGCTGCTGGAGGCAATTTCTACGGGTATGCCGCAGCGGTCAGCCAGAGAGTCAGAAGCTGCGTCGAGACTGCTGCCTCGCTTCAGCAAGTCGAGGACAATCAACCCGGTAGGATTGACTGAAAAGCTTTGACCGGTCTGGGGGTCGAAAATGAAGCCTGTTTCGCTGACGGCTAATTGTGAGAGCCGTTCTCGATTCGGCACTTTGCCGCCCGTCCGGCTGATCAGCTCTTCCATGAATTCCATTTCCTCCTGTCGCGTGAAACGCATTCCACACTTGCATCCTAGAACGGGAGCATGGAGATACGATGAACAATATGGAGGAATTGTGGAGATTGCCGTATTCGGCAGCTATTGTCCGGCCGGCTGTTCCGCTGTGCTTGGTTTGTCCTTGAGCGCGACATACAAGGCAATCAGCCCTGCCCCCGGAACTATGAATCCGGCGACATTGATGAGCGTAATCTTCAGTTTCTTCACAGTGTTGTCCTTGTGTGCCAGGATTGTCGGCAGGAAAAATACCGCGAAATAAAGAAGGAAGTTAATCGCGAAAATCGCCGTTGCCGCTGCTTCGTTGCCGCTCATGATTATGAGACCGGGTGCAGCAAGCCCTTCAATTCCGCCTATCACTCCCACTGCCAGCATGAGTCCGAACAACTTATGC
>JAYRNY010000456.1:0-1658 GCA_041911975.1 bacterium
ACGCCGCCCTGCCCGGGTTTGCCACTGGCCGACCATGGACCATAAGTAGTGCCGTCTTCATGGCGCAGGGTCAGTGTGCCTGGCTGCATGCCTTTTCCGTCGTTCCAGTGGTAGGTCATCAAATAAATGACTTTGGAGGGCGTATCCAGTTCGAAGGTGCTGGGCCGCTTAGGTTGGTTGAAAACTCGATAGATGTTGCCGTTATTCAAGATTGTTTTCGGCGGACTTGTTCTTTCCTTTTGTACTTCCTGTGGTGCCGATGGAATTTCATAAGTCTGTTCGTCGAGTCCTTTGCGAGGTGCGCATGGTGCTGCCGATAGACATAAATCCGAGCCATCCCATCGGCTCTTCAATTCAGGGATTTGCAGTTGACCCCTATCTCGAAGAACTTCATTTTCCACACGATCTTTCATGTTTTGAAATGCCGCACCAAGACTGGTTCGCGCACCGTTCTGCTTCAACGCCTCAATCAGGCAACGAGTAAAAACGCTGTTCTGGTAATTCTTGCTTTCCCATGAGACCTGGTCCGGCTGACTGGACGCTATGACAAGTTGCCCTGTGCCGGACATCACTGATTTGGCATCCACGTTTGCCGCTCGAATGAGCCCTTTGGATTCCGCGCTGGCGGCACCGCTGTGGCAGGCGTCCAGGATCATCACCACTCGGTCGCAATGTACTCTGGCTTTGACAATGCGCATCAGGTCTTGCAACGGAATTCCTGTGGCATACAATGATTCGGGATCGGTATCGTAGGCAACTATATAATTAACTCCGCCCACATCTAGATCGGCCGGGCTGCCGTGGCTGCTGATGTATATGACTACCAGATCATCCGGATTGGCGATGCGCGGCAGCCAGCGGTCTCCGATCGTAGCGAGAATGTTGCCTCTGGTCGCTTTCTCGTTCACCAGCAGTTTTACGTGATCCTTGCTGAAACCGCCTTCTGTAGTTAGAAAGTTGTAGAAGTCCGTTGCATCTTTCGCAGGAAACCGCAAATTTATCTTGTGATCGGCAAATTCGCTAATGCCAATTACCAGCGCCCATTTATCTTTGATTGGTCTGTCCAAGACAGGTTTTGATTCTGTAACTTTTGACTTTATTGGTGAGCGTGCCGGCGGTTTTTGAGCCTGGGCAATACAAGCCGTGCCGGACCAGTTTGACAACGTTGATAGCATTGTTGCAGATAGCAGCAGCCACAAGAAAAGGATTGGCCGCCGGGTTGCAACGAAATCGATCATTTTTGAATGCGTCAAACAGTGAATATCCATTAGTCTCTCTAAAACCATAGTCGAAAGCTTTCATCTCTTACATCATCCTTAAGTATATGTACCGGAAAAAGCGAGGATGAACCTGTCGCTTTCCCCCAATCACCATGCAGGCTTGCAAGTTAGTATTGTATGTGGTGCCATTGCCGACCAGATGTCTTCGACTTAGCGATCGAAGTTTCTGGCACAGAGAAAAGCTTTTCGCTGCCAATGATGGAAATTCTTTACTGGCATGGGCGGCTTGGCTAGACTCACCGCGTGTAGCCGGCAATACTCAATACACTTCCATCAATAATTTTTAGTCGCTCGCGTCCTCAAGGCGCTGATGCAGATATGAAGGCGGCTCCACGACCTGTTGCAAATCCCCTCTGTGAGCCGCCCACTTCGCTTCAT
>JAYRNY010000457.1:0-3814 GCA_041911975.1 bacterium
CGCCCGTAATAAAGGGGTGGACGCCCTGCAATCTATATACGAAAGCAGCGAAACGTCCACAAATAGAGACAAATAGAGGTTAGCGAGCAATGGCTGTTATTGACATAAAGGAACACTACAAAAAAAACGTAGTGCCCAAGCTCACAAAGCAATTCAACTACACGAACGAACTGCAGGTTCCGCGCCTGGAGAAAATCGTCGTCAACATGGGCCTCGGCGAAGCTACAGCTAACGCCAAAGCAATCGAGAACGGCGTCAAAGATCTGGCTACCGTTACCGGTCAAAAGCCCATCATCAATCGGGCCCGCAAATCCATCGCCACCTTCAAAGTTAGAAAAGGAATGGCCGTGGGAACGTCAGTGACCTTGCGCGGCAAGAGAATGCACGACTTTCTCGCCAAGTTGATTCACATCTCGCTTCCTCGTATCCGCGACTTCCGCGGACTGTCCAACAAATCGTTTGACGGAAGAGGCAATTACTCCCTGGGCATCAAGGAGCAATTGATCTTTCCTGAAATCAACTATGAAAACGTTGATGCCATCCGCGGGATGGACGTAGCAATCGTTACGACCGCACGCACCGACCAGGAAGGCCTGGCGTTGCTTACCGAACTAGGAATGCCATTCAGGAGGTAGTAGTGGCTAAGACTTCACTTATCGATAAAGAGCACAAACGCAGGGTGCTTGTCGCAAAAGGCAAATATCCTTCGGTGCGGCTCCACAACCGCTGCAGAATCTGCGGACGGCCAAGGGGCTACTATCGCGACTTCGGCTTGTGCCGTTGCTGTCTTCGCAAAATGGCCCATGAAGGGCTCATTCCTGGTCTCACTAAGTCGAGCTGGTAGGAGAGTATAAATGCCGGTTACAGATCCGATTTCCGATATGTTCACGCGCATAAGAAATGCTTCGCGCGTGCATTCACAAGCGGTAGAAATGCCTGCTTCCAAGCAGAAAGTGGCGCTTGCCGAACTGCTGCGCAATGAAGGGTTCATCTCTTCATTCGAGACTAAAGGTCTCGGCTCTCCCGAGCAGAAAATGCGCATCGTACTCAAGTACGGTCCCAAGGGAGAACAGGTTATTCAGGGCATCTCGCGTGTCTCGAAGCCTGGTTTGAGAGTGTATCGCGCCGCCAAGAAATTGCCGCGCGTATACGGTGGACTCGGTCTGGCAATTGTCAGCACCTCGTCCGGCCTCATGACCGACAGGCAGGCACGCAAGAGCAATGCAGGTGGAGAAGTAGTCGCTTACGTCTGGTAAGCGCCGCTTCGAGAATAAGTAACTCAGGGGAAGAAAGATGTCTCGTATTGGCAAAGCACCAATCACCGTACCCAAAGGTGTGACCGTAGACCTGAAGGGCAACGATGTCAAAGTCAAAGGACCGAAAGGTGAGCTCTCGCGCACCATTCGACCCGAGATTGAAATCAAAATGGAAGGTGACAAAGTCATCCTCTCTAAGAAAACTGACGACAGACTCTCCCGCGCTCTTTACGGTCTGAGCCGCACGCTCGTCGCCAACATGGTCAAAGGCGTATCAGATGGTTTTGAGAAAACACTCGAAATGACCGGCGTCGGCTACCGTGCCACCATGGAAGGCACAAAGCTGGTTATGGCACTGGGCTATTCGCACCCGGTCGAAATTGAGCCTCCGCAAGGACTGCAAATCGCAGTCGGCAAAGGTAACGTCATCACCGTCACCGGTATCGACAAGCAAGCAGTCGGCGATCTGGCTTCAGCCATCCGCGAAAAGAGACCGCCTGAAGTCTACAAAGGCAAGGGCGTTCGCTACAAAGGCGAAGTAATCAGACGTAAAGCCGGTAAGGCCGCAGGTAAGAAGAAATAGTTTTTAGAAGCTAGATATGCACCACAGCCGGTGACAAAGAAATCGGCGAAATAAGTCGGGAAGCAATTGGAGAGAAGGCAATGATTCAGAAACCAGACAGAAAAGAATTGAGGGCAAGGCGCCACATGCGCATTCGCCGTCGTCTTGTTGGCACCACCGAGCGCCCGAGGCTCTGTGTCTACAGATCTAACAAGCACATCTACGCTCAAATCGTTGATGATGCCACCCAAAAAACCCTGGTCAGCGCTTCCACTCTCGATCCTGAAATGAAAGGCAAGAAGAGCTGGGATACCGATTCGGCCCGCTCGGTCGGCAAACTGGTCGCCGACAAAGCCAAAGCAAAAGGCATTAATGCCGTCGTCTTTGACAGAGGCGGATACATCTACCACGGACGCGTTGCCGCTGTAGCTGATGCTGCCCGCGAAGGCGGATTGGACTTCTAATATCACCCACGAAATAACAGGGCCACTAGGCAAATTGGCAGCCTAACAAGAATGCCGCAAGCAATAGGGTCAACGAACCACCAGTAAGAGTAAAAGAGGACAATTTCTCAAATGGATAAGGACGACAAAAATCTCAACGCTTCGCCAGACGACCAGGGCGGTCAAGAGGGCGGTCAACAACGCCGCGGTCGCCGTGGCGGTCGTGAAGGCGGCCCCGGTCGCAAGCCGCCGGAAGAGCGCCGTGAGCAGTCCGAGTGGGAAGAGAAAATCATTCAAGTTCGCCGCGTAACTAAAGTAGTTAAGGGCGGCAAGAAATTGAGCTTCCGTGCTGTTGTCGCCGTCGGCAACGGTAAGGGTCAAGTCGGCATCGGTGTCGGCAAGGCTTCGGAAGTAATCAGCGCTATTCAAAAAGGCGTTGTCGATGCGAAGAAGAGCCTGGTAAAAGTTCCACTGGTCGGAACCACCGTTCCTCACCAGATCATGGGACGTCAGGGCTCCAGCCGCATCATGCTCAAGCCGGCCGCCAAAGGTACTGGCGTCATCGCCGGTGGTGCCGCTCGCGCCATCCTGGAACTGGCGGGCGTCGGCGACATCCTCTCCAAGTCTCTCGGATCGCGTGCTCCGCTTAACGTTGCCCGCGCCACCGTAGATGGTTTGAAGAATCTGAGAACTTTCGAAGAAGCAGCTCGCCTGCGCGGCATCACCATCAAACAGATGCTCGCTTAATTCAATAAAGGTAAGGAAAAATGCTCAAGATCACTCTCACCCGCGGTTTGGTGGGCAAGAAAGAAACCCAGAAAAAGGTTGTGCAAGCCCTCGGACTTGGCAAATACGGCTCTACCGTCATACATGCCGACAGCCCGACAATCCGCGGCATGGTGACCAAAATCAGCCACCTCGTCACGGTTGAAACCGTAGAAGGCGGCGCCGCTCAACCGAAAGCTGCAAAAGCCAAAAAGCCTGCAGCCAAGCCGGCCGCCAAAGCACCTGCTAAGGCAGCGGCAAAAACCAAAAAAGAAGAGTAAAAAACACACTGCCGAGTCGCGATGTCTTACGACCGCGGCGCAAGGCTGAGGAGAACCAATGGCTAAGTCCAAACAACAAGTAGAAGAGATCAAGGATTTGGGTGATATCCAACCCACTCCTGGTTCCAGACGCAATCGCAAACGTGTCGGTCGCGGGCGTGGATCGGGTCACGGAAAAACATCGACCCGCGGTCACAACGGTCAAGGTCAGCGTTCTGGCGAAGCCAAACGTTTCGGCTTTGAAGGCGGTCAAACTCCCCTTTTCCGCAGACTGCCCAAGATCCACAATTTTGATGAAGTTATCACCAGGCACTGGGTTGTAGTAAATGTCGGTTCGCTCAATTCGGCGAAATCCGGCTCCGAAGTCACCCCGCAGACTTTGGTCGAACTGGGTCTTATGCGCAAAGTGTCGGACAGCGTCCGCATTCTGGGCAACGGCGAGTTGAAAGTGTCTCTCAAAGTAAGAGCGCACCACTTCTCCAAAGGTGCTCAAGCCAAAATTGAAGC
>JAYRNY010000458.1:0-2700 GCA_041911975.1 bacterium
GGACAAATTTACATTGTCCTGGGGACTGACGCGCCATATCAGTACATGCGACCCTTTCAAAACCTGCGCGCATATTTTTCCGGCTTCGACATCTATAGAACCAGTTTGTGGGGAATACTTCCGATCGGTTTCAACATGCTGGAAAACCACGGGATAAGCACCATAGTCGACGCATGCAAATCACAAAACGTTTTCTTCTTGAGCAACAAGGAATCAAATCAGCTCCTTGCAAACTTTCTACAGGAACACTACCAGCTGCGCGTCGTGTTCGTTCCAATCTTCAGTGACACGGCAGCAGAGGTGCAGGTATTCAGAATCAAACTCAGGACGTTTTGAGCCGACCGCGCAGACAATGCCTATACGCGGCTAGGTATCAGCCTGTTGCGCAAATTGTTGATCGGTGACTCGAAGAAATACCAGGATGCGGAAGCTAACAACGCGGTGCTGAAGAAACCAATGGCAATCTTCTGTGGCAACGGAAAATCAATCAACAGATACAAGATTGGCAAATGGAACAAGTACATTGCATAACTTGTTTGACCAAGGTGCACAAGCAATTTATTGGAAAGCGATTTGCAGATCGTCTGATTGCACGTGCGCCACAGCGAATAAAAGAACAACGCAAGAGCTGCCGAATTCACAAATATGAGAGTATGCGGCAACGCCTTGTCGAACGACTCTCCGACAATCAATGCAACATTGAGTGCCAGCGCAAAGATGAACAGACGAGTTTCGTCCACCTGCTTGAGCTTCATATCAAAATAACCGGCCATTGCACCAAACAACAAACACTGACCTGATGACGGCAGAAGAAGTTTCCACTTATGTCCCGGATACATGGCGACACAGGCCGTATGTACAATCGTGCAAATTGCCAGTAATGCAATGACCAGGTTGAGCCGATGCTTCCTCGGCGTGAATAGAAATGCCAGAGGAAACAACAAGTAAAACTGCTCTTCGACTGCGAGACTCCACAAATGGCAAACCGGTCCTTCCATTTGATTTATGAGGAACAGATAGACGTTGGACACATAAGTGAAAAATGGAAGCGGCTCCGGCAATTGACCGCAGACGAGCAAGACAGCCAGCGTCAGATAGTAAATAGGAAAGATCCGCAGTGTTCGTCGCACCCAGAATTCACGTACATCGCTCCAGGTTTTGCCGGTGTCCGAGCCGACTAAAATACGCGTGATCAAAAAACCGCTCAAGACAAGATATGCATAAAAGCCAAAACTGCTTGCCGAATTGACGAAGCCGCTTCCCCAGTAATTGCTGATGTGCGATGTGGTCACATGACCTGCGTAGACAGAGATGAACATCAGCGCTCGCATGGTGTCGAAATGCAATCTGCGGGACGACAGATGCGATTGTTCTTGAACAGGCGGATGAGAGTGAGATTGCGTGGAGGAGAGATCCGATGTCTGACTGCCAACACGTACATAAGTACCACTGGCCGCGATCTGTTCATCGGGCAGCACCGTATTCGGCTCATGTACTTTTCCGGAAATCATCGTGTCGGACTTCTTCAATTATCGGCGAGCAGTCTTAGATGCAATTCATCTTGCCGCGCACGCATATGGCATCTCTCACGGACAGCCGATCATAGCACTTTGAGGTAGGAAGTCAGTAATTGCGGGACGGCGGAAATACGAGGGCCGCTGAACTTATTTTCACCGTCCAGAGAGCAAAAGGTCAGAGCGGTATTATTGTCGAGATTCTTATCTTGCGCTCATCGGCGTCAGTTTTAAAAAGTGTCCGCAATCTAATTTACTCCAAGCTGTAGGGGCGGCTTACATGCCGCCCGAAGCCGGCAATCCGCCGGCGCTCCCAGCGATGCAGAGCTGGATCGGCAGCCGGTTTCAGAAAAACTATGCAGTGCGACAACCCGACAATTGAGGCAGTCACCTCGGAAAAGTTACAAAAGCCTCATCCGCTGCTGACCTTTGCTGTTTTCTCAGCGATCTTCCTTGTCACTTATTTGCCGTGCTTCGTGCATAGTTACGGGCTTTTGGATGATTACTATCTGCTCTTTCTGACTCTTACGAAAGGCGCCTGGTGTCCAGAAATTGTGGGCAGCATGATGTCCCAGGGACGCCCTGTGAATCTGCCCTTCATTGCCGCCGCTTTCTCAGCCCTGCATGGCATCGGCGACCTCGTCTATCTGCGCATCATCGCTACTTTGGGCACCGCACTTCTAGCAACATTGTTTTTCAGACATGCCATGCACGTCGGTTGGAACCGCGTTCAGTCATTTGTGCTTTCGCTTCTGGTCTTTTCTCAATTGCCCTTTCAAGTGCTTTCTGCCTGGAGCCTGGTTGGACTCCTTGGCGCCATTCGTATTCCTCTGGCATACGTGTCGTATTTTCTAGCCAAATACGCGGGTGAAAAACCCGTTCGCTCGCCGGCTTTTGCTGGACTGTATGCGGCGACTGTGGGCTCTCTCAGCGCCGCCATGGCAATGCATCAAACAACGGCAATGTTCTTCTGGATCGGCATGGCGCAGGACTTGTTATCACCTAAAAAACTGGAACTGTCACGTCGCCAATTAGCAGTAATATTCACTGCATTTGGTGCCGCATGCGTTATCGAATTCTTGATTTGCGCCTTTGGGAAAGTCGCTTTCAAAGATTACATGCTGAACGACCGCGATCATCTGTCGGGCGATCTGGCTCAAAAAATTCTATGGTTCGTCTCAGAGCC
>JAYRNY010000459.1:0-3991 GCA_041911975.1 bacterium
CCAGCTGTTGAGCCAATTGCTCGCGATTGTTGTGCTCGAGTCTTTCTTCTGTTTCCAGCTTGTCGGTAAGGCGCTGAATTTCTTTCAGCTCTTTCTCGACAGCCTCAAGACCTTCACGCAAGTCTTCCGACTCTGTAATAAGCTCTTCAATCCTGGTTTTCTTGCCGGCGTCTCGTACTTCATTGAGAGAGTCTTCCAGTTTGGAAATCCGTTTTCCAAGTTCTTTAAGTTGAGCATCGAGCCCGCCCATTTCTTGATCTATGATATCGATCGTGTCGCCGTGCTCTCTCAATTTTGGCTTCACGCCTTCGATATCGCTTTCCAGGTCGGCTTGTGCTTTGCGCTTTGCTTCCAGATCAAGGAGCTTTTGCGTCAATTCGGTGCGCAGGCTATTCGCCTTGGCGCGTTCGTCCACAAGCACTGCTTCGGTTTCTTTAAGAGACTCCTGGGCCCATTTGATCTGGTCTTTGAGGTTCTTGGTCGTTTGTTTGAGAACTGCCAGGTCTGTTTCGCCGCGCGAGGAGAAATGCAGCTTGGCTCTGTTGTCGACACCACCCGAGATACTGCCGGACTTGTCGAAGAGCTCGCCTTCCAGGGTAACCATGCGCGCCTGGTTGATCAGTTTGCGGCCGACATCCATGTCTTCGACGACGATGGTTTGACCGCAAGCATACTGAAATGCGCGGGCAAAGCGCGGATTGAAATCAATGAGATTGTAGGCAAAATCAATGACGCCTGGACGATTGGGCAAGAGGCCGGGCGGCTGAGTCTGGATCTTATTCAAGGGAACGAAAGTGGCGCGACCGGCCTGATGCTTCTTCAGGTAGTCGATGCACTGCTGGGCAATCTGGTCGTCGTCGACGACTACGTGACCGAGGCGCGGTCCGATTGCTATTTCAAGTGCTGTCGTATATTGATCGGAAACATTGCCCAGCTGTCCGATGGTTCCGTGCACGCCGGCAATGTTGGCGTTGAGAATTGCTTCAACCGCTCGTCCATAGCCACTTTCGCCGACCACTTCTTTGGTTGTTTCCAGCTCGATCAAGCGCTTTTGCATCGATTCCAAAGCCGAACGCTTGCCTTCGATTTCTTCTCTCGTCGATTGCATTTCGTCTTCGAGCTGGCGAATGGTTCTGTCCACGCCGGTGCACAGGGCTTCGTGATCCTGGAATTTGCGCTCGAATTGGGCGACCGTGGTCTTCGATGCCGAAAGCAAACCGATGGAATTGGTCGCTTTGTCCCGCAACGTCACCAGTTCTTTTTCAAGATTGGACTTGTTTGTCGTCAGCTCGGTCTTTCTTACTTCCAGCTTGTGGCGCTCGTCGCGCAAATGCTGCAAGTCGGTGTGAAGGGTGGCCACCTTCTCGGAAGAAGAGTCTTTTTCCTGGCGCATCACTTCAATTTCGGCCATGACTGCGCTGTAAGAGCCTTGCTTTTCCATGAGCCCGAGCTGCACGGCCTGCATGTCTTCGCCGTGTTGCTTCTTCTGCTTGGCGATATCGTTCAGGTGCTTGTCGATCGCTTTGATCTGTTGCTGAACGGACTTGATAATTTTTGCTTTTTCGCCGATCACACCGGCAAGGTTGCTGGCTTTGTTTTCTTCCCGGGTCAATTCCCCTCTTTGATTTTCCAGCTCTTGTCTCAAAAGAAGCTGCTCGTTGCCGCCTTTTTCGCGGATTTCCTGCTCGAGGGCGCCGAGTTCGGCACGCAACTTGACGAGGTTGATTTCAACTTCTTCCAGTTTTGCTTGCAAATCCGCTTCTTTTTTATCGAGCTTTTCTAGCTCTTTGCGTTCGTTTTCCAGCTTGGTCTCAGTCTCGGAATGCCTGACAAAGACCAGGTCTTTTTCGAGTGTTTCTTTCTGGGTCTTGAGGTCGAGATACTTGAGCGCGTGGTCTCTGTCCGATCTCAGTTGTTCGAGGCGCACGGCAATTTCAGCAAGCACGATGCGTTGGTGGTCGATCTTCTCGGCTACTGCAGCCAGTTCGCTCTTCGCCTGGTCGATGCGGCGGTCGAATTCGGCCACGCCGGCCAACTCGTCGATAATTTTGCGGCGTTCCGAACCGCTCATGGTGACGATGCCGGTGACATCGCCCTGCATGATGACGTTATATCCAGTTGGACTAACGTTGTATTTGGTCAGCTCATCGTGGATCTCGGAAAGCGTGGCGTTGCGCCCGTTTAGCATATAAGTGCTGGTATAGCCGTTATCCTTTACACGGATACGGCGACATACTTCGATGTTGTTTTCCTTATCGTCTGTGAATCTTACGGTGACTTTCGCTTCGTTTTTTCCCGAAAGATTGTTCAAAAGATCCGGCAATCTTTCCGCTCGCATGGTGCGAGTGGAGGAAAGACCTAATGCAAATAGTAGGCTGTCGATGATGTTCGACTTGCCCGATCCGTTTGGACCGGAGATGGTCGTAAACCCGTCTAGCAGCGGAACTCGAGTTATCTTACCGAACGACTTAAAGTTGTCAAGTTCGATTTCCTTGATTCTCAAAAGAGTCCCCCACTAACGCACTTTTTCAGGCCTTCTTCAAGCCGAATTAGACTATACACTGAATCTGGTGTCAAGAATTTTCGCATTCCTGGTGGTTTTTTCGAAAAATGTAGACACGTATGACCAATCAGGCAGCGGTATTTTAGCGGTTTTTGATCCTACTTGTCACCACTTTTGGTTTCACCTGGTATGCCACCACCGGTGATCCTCGCAGACTACTATCGGTAATCTTAGATATATCTCAGCGATCTACTGACAACACTGATGATTATATGCCGCTAGACCCGAGGACCGCAGGGAACATATAGAAAAGGAGCCATTTCTTGAAGATATGTTCTTTTCTGTCGGTTGGTGTGGAACATAAAAAGAGAGATCGGCTCCAATTTCGAGAGCCGCTGGTTTAAAACGCCCCATGACCATGCAAAAGCCAGTACCGAAAGGTCCGACCATCCAGCGACTTGCCAGTCGCCCGCTGCTCAGCGACCTGCAGAAGAACCTGGCTCAGGCGCAGGCAAAGCCGGGAAACAAGGTTGTCGTATCCTGGGGGGATTCGGCAACGGGCGCCGAATATACGCTCAGCGTAGAGGCGAATAGCCATGGGGATGAGCCCGAATGGCGCATGCATATCTTCAACGAGGCGGTCGCAAAAATCCTCTGGATGTACGTGAGCGAGGATCCGCTGGTCGTATATAACCTGCTCACCAACTCTTTGCCGGAGGAGGAAAGGCAGCCCCGTAAGTCGGACGGCAGCGCGGTCGAGGGACTTCCGCGCGAGCTGGAAGTGACCAGCAAGCTCGGTCAAGATAAGTCCGGTACGGAGAGTTTTAACGGCTCCGGCGAGCCGTCCGGAGCCAAGACAGAAGCCCCAAAGAAGGCAGGCCTGTCAGGCGATTTGTCTCTTGTACAGGTGACGAATTTGCTGCCTTCCATGCAGATGGCTCGAATGACGGGCAAGCTCACTTTTGAAAATGCTCATTGCCGCACCCATGTGTATTTTGAGGACGGCGCGCCCGTACACGCTTATTCCGAGGAGGAAGAAGGGCAGGACGCATTGCTGGAAGTGCTCACCTGGAAAGAGGGGCATTTCAAATTTCAGCCCAAGGAAGCGGCGCCGAAAAAAACTGTCGATCAACCGCTCGATACTCTCATGCTCAAGGGCGTCAAGATTATCGACTGTGCCACCTTCCTGGCCAACGCCGGAATCGATGCGGATACTTTGCTCGATAAAAAGCAAACGAGCTTGTCCAAAGAAAAATTCGACGAAGTAGTCACCTCATCCAATCTAGATACAACGCAGCTCAAAAAGCTATACGATAGGTTCAATGGCAGTAACACGGTTGCTGAAGCCGCTCGCGGACTGGGCTTGCCGCGCAGCAAATGGGCCGGGCTCGTGGCTCAACTCCTGAAACTCGATCTGATCAAGAAGTGCGAACCAAAGATGGCCAATCGCACTTTGATCCCGAAGATGATCGACAACGATGCCATCGA
>JAYRNY010000460.1:0-5247 GCA_041911975.1 bacterium
AAGAAGGAGAGTATTCGTGAGAATTCAACACTAGCCATGATTACACTTATTTCGACTCCTATCTATATTGATATATGTCTAATTACATGCATATCAAAATAATAGCGGAAAAGCAACAACAATATTGCCGTTTTTGGAACCTAGTAGTACGTTTCCAAAGTTGCAATCGGTCGGGCGGCATTATTTTCGAAACGCTCCGGGTTTTGCTACGCTTCACCCTTCGCTCCGCCCGGTGTCGGCTGGCAGCCGACACGCCAATCTGCGTTATTTTGGAAACGATCTACTAGGCAATGTTGGGCTAAAATTGAGGTGCAAGTCCGCGGAACTGAGTTTATGCACTTCAATCTATCTCTGACGGTGAAAGTCATAGCACTTTGTGCCGTGCCGCTTCTGTTGCAGTTGGGTATGTTATCCGGCTTGATTGCATTGCAGAATGACGCTGAGAAAGAGATGGAGAAAGCCACGCGGGCGCGCTCGATTTCAGAGGGGATCAATTTACTCGCGCAACACGTAATTGAAGTTCAGACGACTTACGGTGCAGAAACACAGCTGGTGGCGGCTTCTCCTAGCGAAGACGAGCTAAAGAGGCAGCTCGATCGCTTGCGTGGGGATTACGAGAAGCTGAAAACCCTGCTGGCTGATGAGCCAGAAAAGATTGCGATGATTCGCAAGTCGGAAGCCTCTGCCGAAAAAGCATTTGTCTTATTTCTTTCTCTTCGCTCGATGTTGTTCCGCAAAGGTGGAAGTGCATGGGACGAGAGAGAGCCAATCTGGGCTGGCATCAGGGAATGCGGCGCGAATATTGTCACGCCTGAACTGATGGATATCGGGCGCAACGAGCGTGCGCAGGCAGAGCGCAGCCCTCAGAACCAAAAGGAGTTCAGAAACAAAACAAGAGAGCTTATACTCGCGGGGGCAGCAGCAAATTCCGTAATTGCCATTGTACTGGCTGTGTTTCTCACACGTGCAATTACCATTAGACTCAAGAAAATCTACGAAAACACAGTTCGACTTGCCAGCAACTTGCCGCTCAATCCAGCGATTGGTGGTACTGATGAAATTGCGTCGCTAGACACGACATTTCATGCTATGGCAGCAGAGCTGAATGAGCGCGCAAAAATGGAGCGCGCACTTGTCGAGAATGCTTATGACTGCATTTGCTCCATTGATGAAGATGGAACCATAGTCAGCGAAAATCGAGCTTGCGAAGGAATGTTCGCATATGAGCGCACCGAGATGCTTGGGCTGCGCTTTCTGCAGCTAGTGCAAAATGAGCACGCTAAAGAGGCGTATTCGTTCCTATCGGATTTGAAAGAGGGAGGAGAGGCGAAGCAAATCGAACTGACCATGAAACGCCGAGATGGAAGCTTGCTTGATGCGCATCTATCTGCACAATGGTCCGACCAGGAAAGAAAAGCTGTTTGCATCATTCGCGATCAAAGCGAGCAGGTTGAAGCGGAGCGCATTAAACAAGAAGTTATGGCTATGGTCACCCACGATCTTCGCAGCCCGCTCATGGTGATCAACAACTTCTTTCAATTTCTCAAGGACGGTTTTTACGGGCAAGTCAACGAACGCGGACAGAAATTCTTGCCCAATTCCATTTCGTCGTGCAATCGATTGCTCGCCCTGGTAAATGATCTATTAGATGCAGAAAAGATGCGCTCAGGTATGACGACCATCGAGCCGGAAGCAACGGATCTTGCTGAGATTGTGAATGAATGCGTGGAATTCATTCGCCCGCTGGCCAAGGAAAAATCCATCGAAGTACAGGTGCGGACCGAGTCTGTAATTGCAAAAGTGGACCACAAACTGATCACGAGAGTATTAATCAATCTCCTCTCGAATGCCATCAACCACTCAGATAAAGCCAAGACCGTTGAAGTAACAACGAAACTACTGAAAAAAGTAGTCGAGGTGTCCGTGATTGACTCCGGCCCAGGCATTCCTGAGGATCAGCTGGAATCAATTTTTGAGCGCTTTTATCAAATCCGCGGCAATCAAAACTCAAAAGCCGAAGGCTCGGGATTAGGACTTACGATTTGCAAATCGATTGTTCAACTCCACGGCGGCAAAATCTGGGTTGAAAATCGGCAGGAAAAGGGCAGCAAATTTACCTTTAGCCTGCCTGTAGACGAGCAAAAAAGCTGAAGCGTCACAATCTGGTCACAGAAAAGTCAGGGTTTGGTCAGAAATTCAGGCGACTCTGCGAATACGCCGGCATCTCGAATACCAGCAGCTAGCCGGCAGTTTACCAGATAGTCATCTCGTTTTTAGTGCCTGCTTACTGCAAGTGGCACGTGGAGGAATTCGCAATGACCTTTGAAGGTTTCCAAAAAGTCCAAACACAAGCAAACCCGCAGGAGCAATCTCTCAGTGAAAGAATTCACCAAGATGAATTCAAATATTCCGGATTCACAGGCAAGCACCAGAACGACAGAAGTCAACTTGGCATTGAGACTTCTGAAGGCAAAGTCTTACTCGGGGGCAAAAATAAAAACGAAGACGAAGAGTGGCAAACGATCGAACGTGAATTGCGAAAAATGCAGGAAAAGGACGTATTGAAAGAACCAACCGCTGATGACCGCAATAAAGCCGCCAGAGAACTGAACCACGAAACAAACGGCATGGTAGAACCGGGCAAGGAGACTGCGGCATTGCGGCAAGCCAATGAAGCCTTATTAAAAGGGAATCTCAAAAATTTCGGCGAGGCATTCAAAAACCTCACCATAGAAGAACGCAAGCATGTAGCGGAAGCTATGAATCAGGCTTTTGAAAAGAAAGGAAGCAACACAAGAGTTACCGTCGATAAAGAAGGCAACCTAATCATATCCAGCTCGTTTGGCGATCAAGAAGGTCCCGCCGTAAAGATCGATCCGAACACAGGCAAGTCCAGAGAAATAAAAGGAAAGTGCCACAGCGATGACTTTATCACCACGGGGACAAGCGCAACTGACGACGGCACATCTACTTTCAAAAACATAGCCGATCAATCTGCAAGAGATTTACAGCCAAAATCAGCACTCAAAATCCTTAGTGATGGGCTTGCACCCAATTCGCGGCTTCGTGACTTAAGCAGTGATTCCGGCACGATGCTTGCCATTCCGCCCCTGTGGGATAGAACCCAGTTGAACTTGGAAAAGAATTTCCACATGGCCTCAGGTGAATGCAAAGACCCTAGAGATGGCATTCCAATTACTGTCCTTCCTCCGGGAAGTGCGAAAGGACTACCCAAGCCAGGACAGATAGGTCCGTCTCCCGGGCACAATCTAGCACCTGGTTGCAGACAAGTGCAAGTGCCAAGAGGGGTATAGGCACATTGAGTCTTCGATGAAACAGGACGACCAGCTGTCCTCCCTTCAAAACAAGACCGGCTGAGTCGCTCAATCTGTATCTGTATTCATTGTTTTCGCAAACGGTAGCCAACGCGAGGGATTGTCTCAATCACCGATTGAGATTCGTCCCTCGCGTTGTCTATTTTCTTTCTGATTCGTTTTATTGCAGTACGCAGACCATCGTGGGTGGCTTCGGCATCAGAATGCCAGGCTCTGCTCAACAGCATGTCCTGACTGAAAACCTGATCCGGATACCGCATAAAAAGCTCCAAAAGCTCGAAATCAATCGGATACAAATGAATTTCTTTGCCGTCCTTAGTGAGACGATGCTTTTCCGGATCGAGTTCGAGGTTGCCGGCGCGCAAAACTTTCGATGTCCCGGAGGATGGTCTGCGCAATAAGGCGCGAAGTCTCAAGGACAGCTCCTTGATGTCGAACGGCTTGGTCAAATAGTCATCAGCGCCGGACTCAAAGCCTTCAGTCTTATCGGTTATCATTCCTTTTCCGGTCAACATTATTACCGGGGCAACCCCACCGGTGGCTCGATAAGCTCTGCAAATCTCGACCCCGGACATGTTGGGCAGATCCCAGTCAAGGACGATTGCGTCATACTGATTTGTCTTGAGCAAAGTGTGACCGGCGCGACCATCCTCTACGGCATCAACTAAAAAACGGTCGCTCTGCAGCCAGTCGACAATCATGGAAGACAAATTCTGATCATCTTCAACCAGTAAGACTTTTGCCATTCAGGCGACTCCGATACTGAGAACCTAACTTCGCAACACGATGATACAACGTTTATCAGTTCTGATCTTTCAAATTTGCAGCGAGCATATTGCAGAAGAGGGCGCCCTGTTCGATTGCGTCATCGAGTGCCACGTGCGAGTGCGGCAAATCATCGAACCACTCTTCGGGCATACTTCCCTTGGACGTGTTTCTGTATTCTCTCTTCAAAATGGCCATGGCGTAGGTTTTTATGTCGACTGCTGAATAAGAGAAAGGACTCTCGCCGGCAAACTTGATCAGGTACCAATAAACGAACATGAAATCGAACACCACAGGATAACCGACAAAGACCGGCTTACCGGGTAGACTGACCAACCAATCACGATATTCTTTCATGGCGATGTCCGGAGACTTAAGATCTCTCCTGCACGCGGCCCACGCGTCAGGCTGGCGCCCCCACCATTCCATTGTGTTCGCATCTCCAGTAGCGCCCGGCAGCGTCTCCAAATTAGCGGAAAAAGTGCTGATGAGAACCTTATCCGCGCTATACGCAGCCGATCCAAAACTGAGCATTGAATGCATTCCTGGAATCGGACCATCTGCTTCGACATCGGTGCTTACGTAGATTTCGTTCTTCGCCATTATCAATTCCTCAATAATGGAACGCGCCCACTGAAGACAGTGAGCGCGCCATTGTTTCTTACTTCTTCGCGGAGCCGGCAAGCTCTGCGTTGCGCTGGCGCACAGGCAGTTCTCTCGCCATGATCTCCATTAGAAGCTCCAGCTTGGTTCCCTGCGCAAGCATTGGAATGAGTGCAGGCAAGCTGTAATAGTCGCCCTCGAATGTGTATACATCAACTTCGCAGTTGATTGCATTCAAGGCGCGCTCAACAGTGTTGTCGCGCCCACCAACGTGCACGATGATCACGCTGGGCATACCGCGAATCTCCGGATCCTCGGCATACTTCTTCAGCGCCTCGGCCATGAGCGGTTGTGTGTTGTCGCCCTGGTCGGTGACAATCACAATTTGCTCGACCTTCTGCTTGCGCTTGCGCATGATTTCAATCGACACACCGCAAGAAGTGTTGCCTGCCGCAGTGATGCCTTTGAAAGCACGCTCCCAGTCTGCGAGTTTGTTGCCATTTGCCTTGATGTCATAAGACATTGAGTCAAAGGCATAGACATA
>JAYRNY010000461.1:0-1976 GCA_041911975.1 bacterium
AGCCTGATAAGAGCCCGCCGACAGGCGCACATTCAGCTTTGCCGCCTGGTTAAACTGACCGATCGCCCCGCGGTGGCTGCCCATCTGCGCCAGGGAAAGCCCCCAGTGGAAGTGACCGACGGCAAAATTCGGTTTGCGCTCGCAGGCTTCACGAAATTCGGGCATCGCCTCCTGAGGGCGGTTATCTTTGAGCAGGGTCAAACCCAGATAGTAGTGGGCATCTGCACTCTCCGAATCCATCGACAAGGACGTCTTGAAATGACGCTCGGCGTCCTCATACTTGCCGATGTTGAAGCAGAGCACCCCGCACTGGTACTCCAGCTCGGGATCGGTCGGACCCTGCGCTGTGAATCGCGAAAGGACGGAATACGCTTCCTCCCAGCGCTGCTGAGAGACGAGGTCTTTAACGAGTTGTGTAACTTTTGCCGACACCAGAATAATTTCGTTTACTTATACTCAAGAGTATATTCTTGAGATCCTGATATTACACAAACGAGACGCTCTCGCTCAGCTCTTAGACAAGATCACTGGCAAGAAAAATCGTTTCAAAGTAAGCTTTCTCGCCTATGGTCACGGCTTCGTCCCTGTCAGGGGAAGGTGTTGTATATGTACAAGCGGGTCGCTGCATGTCTTCTGGTGTCTTTGTCCCTTTCTGTGGGTGGCGTCTCGACCGTTCCAGCTTTTGCCGGCGGCGGTGCAAAACAATCAGCACTGCCTGCAATCACAGGTGCCAAAATCGAGCCGAAAGAAGAGTCGCTCGATAAAGTCATAGAAGCGTCCAAGAAAACCGGCATCCTCAATCTCACAGGCCGTGTGTTGACAATGAAAGAAGTCAACCTGATGTCGCAGCAAACCGGGCTGAAGACGCTTATTCTCAAGGGCAGCAATATTTCGGATAGTGAAGGCAGCGCCATCGCTAAGATGACTGGGCTGCGCGATCTGGATCTTACTGCCACCAAAACCGGCGACGAAATTTTGTCGAAGATTCAAGGTCTGAAACTTTCGCAAATTGACATGAGCAAGTCCGAAGTTACGGATAAAGGTCTGGCTGCGCTCGGCAAAATCGACACGCTCAAAGCCATATCTCTAAATGATACTGCGGTCGGCGATAAGGGTCTGTCCAGCCTTGCCGGCTTGCGAAATCTCAAGACCTTGAGCCTCAACAAGACAAAAATTACCGAAGAAGGATTGAAGCAGCTCTCTTCATTCAACGCGCTGGACAATCTGGCCATGGCGGACACCGACATTACATGCGCCACTTTCGACTCGGTGCCTTCTTTCCGCTATCTTATCGGACTCGACGTCAGCGGCTCGAAAGTGAACGACTCGACCATTGCTAAATTGTCTACGGCATCGAGTCTGGTATCACTGAGTCTTTCCAAAACCAGAGTTTCCGACAACGGTATAGCCACACTGCAAAAGTTCAAGAACATGAGGGAGCTGTCGCTTGCATCCACCGGCGTGTCCGACAGGGGCGTAGGTATGCTGAAAGCTCTGCGCCTGCGCACACTGGATCTGAGCGGCACAAAATTGACCAACAAGGGACTGAGCAACCTTAAGGGCTCGCCCAATCTTTCGATCTTGAATTTGAGCAATACTGCCATCACCGATGCAGGAATGCTTACCCTCTCTCAGATGCCTGCCCTTACGGAGCTTTACGTATCAGCAACGAAGATCGGCGACGAGGGTTTGAAGACAATCAGCACTTTCCCAAAACTTGAAAGTCTGGATGTAAGCGATACGAAAATTACCGACTCCGGCTGCAAGTCACTTTCGCAAACGAAAGGACTTCGATATGTAAAGGCCTCAGGTACGGCCATTACCAAAGCCGGACTGGATGCCATTTTACGTAACGGAGCACTGGCTCGAGTCGATGCCGATCGCTGTACGAAATTGACGAAGGCTGAGATGGAAAAGATCCAAAGCGACCATAAAGGCACGCTGATTACTGGTACCGCAGGCGGTTAATCGCCATG
>JAYRNY010000462.1:0-2288 GCA_041911975.1 bacterium
AACAGCTCCAATGCCTTTGCATCCTGCTTGAGGTTTTGATAGGACAACGCCAGATAGTAGGTGGCACGAACATTGCCTTTCTGCGCAGCCTTCGTAAAAAGCGGAATGGCGGCATCATAACTTTTCTGCGTGTACATCGTCATCGCCCGTTGAAAATCATCAGTGTTTTGCGCGAACGCGCAAATTGCACTCAGTGAAAAAATACAGGCGAATAAAAAACCATTGCCAATTCGGGTTCTAATGCTCACAAGCCCCCCTCGATCTACATTTATAAGCCCCGCAGCAGGCGTATTCAATCAGGATGCGCCGCAAGTCTGGGCGCCGGGTCGACATCTCTGGAATTCTCGCAAGGGAAAAAAAGTAAAGCCGCCAGCGTCTAGATCTATGGAAGAGCAACCGATCCGCCCTCAGGAAGAAATTGGCCAAAAAACCTCCGGAAGACAGCTTCGAAGAAATCGCGCAAATACTTGAGGTTCCGAAAGGGACCGTCATGTCCAGGCTGTTTCGCGCCCGAGCTCTGCTCAGAAAGAAACTTTGCAACCGGGGAAATTCACCAAAATTGACGGATTCCAATTCAAGAACCAAATGCGAATGAGGCGAAAAAATGGACTGCAGTGACATAAACCCACTCCTTGAGCTGATGTTGGACGATCAAGCCACGACTGAAACGGCTGCCGGGGTAGTTAAGCACCTGGAACGATGTTTAGCCTGCCAGGGGTCATGGGCAGACAGTCTTCAGGTGCGTCAACAGCTTCGGGATTTTCGCAATGACATCCAGATTCCGAAAGGATTTAAGGAGCGAATACGGGATATACTGTCCCAAACCGTAACCGAGCGGAAATTTGCTACTGTTGAATCGGGGCACATTAAAGCGGAGACCAAGGCCGGCGGCGGCAGGAAGGGAAAAATGGCGAAAAAGCCACAGAAGCGAGAATCTTCTTCATCATCTTCTTCGACATTTGAGGCAAAGCCCGCCCAGGATGGCGAGGAGAACTTCGAGGAAGCTGAGGAGGATGCCGCCTTTGCTATCGAAGACGACGAGATTTCTGAGGAAGACGTCAATATCCAGACCCTGCAGGGCGGGTTAACTGACGGCGACCCCATCCGCATGTATTTGCGCGAAATCGGGACGATTCCCCTGTTGAAAGCCGACCAGGAAATCGAACTGGCGAGAAAAATCGAGCAAGGCGGCGCGGAAGGCGCTGTTGCGAAACGTCAACTCGTGCAAGCAAATTTGCGTCTTGTCGTGTCAATTGCAAAACGCTACGCCGGGCGCGGCATGCAACTTCTTGATTTGATCCAGGAAGGCAATTTAGGTTTGATTCGCGCAGCCGAAAAATTCGACTACGAGCGCGGTTACAAGTTCAGTACTTATGCGACCTGGTGGATTCGCCAGGCAATTACCCGCGCAATCGCTGACCAGGCGCGGACTATCCGTATTCCTGTGCACATGGTTGAAACCATCAACAAGATTAAGAAAGCCACCAGGCAGCTGGCGCAAGACAAAGGCAGAAAGCCGACCGAGGAAGAAATCGCTCAGGTCATGGAAATCAGCGTAAGCAAACTGCGCGAAATCATCAAGATGTCGGCAGAGCCTGTGTCGCTGGAAACGCCGGTTGGCAAAGAAGACGACAGCAAACTCGGTGACTTCGTCGAAGACACAGATGCCGCAACGCCTGCCTCCAGCATTACGCAAGAGCTTTTGCGTGAAGACATCATCGAAGTCATGGCAGGACTGGCTCCCCGTGAGCGTGACGTCCTGCGTCTTCGCTTCGGACTAGACGATGGTCGCCAGCGCACACTGGAAGAAGTGGGGCAACTCTTCGGCGTTACACGCGAACGCATCCGCCAAATCGAAGCCAAGGCACTGAGAAAGCTGCGCCACCCAAACCGTTCTCGCAAACTCAGAGAGTACTTGGACTAAGCGCCCTAGACCAGGACTGCTTGGTAGATGCGGTATCGGAATCTCATCATTTTTGGCGTGACCGCCGCAACGTCATTTGGCGCGATTCTTGTTTTTGTTAGAGGCACTTTGAAAAAACGCCTGATTATTGGGTTAGCAGCTTTAGCGATACTTGGCTGCCTGTCTATATTCCTGCGCGGGCCTCTCAAAGAAGTGATTATGCAGGTACCGGCCTTACGCCCACTGCTCGGCAAGAAGACCATCGAAGATCAAATTCAGACTTATGGTGAAGTTACAAGAACCAGGCTCAGTGCGATGTTCAAAGAGCGTGGCTTTGCTTACCCACCGGCAAAACTGGCAATGCTGGCATTCAAGGACAAGCGCA
>JAYRNY010000463.1:0-4999 GCA_041911975.1 bacterium
GCCATCTTTGTTTTAGGAGGAGTGATTCCACTTTGTGGACTTGTCTTGAGCAATCTCAGCCAACTATATCAACTGAAGCCGAAGTCCGCACAAGCAGAAAGTGGAAATTCTGCTGCTCTGGAGCTTCGTTTCGACAAAGTCGAAGCCGACACGCCCTTTACCGGCTAGGAGATCAGCCAAAAGCAGCTTCAAATCTCGTACGCCGGCTCGCGCGGACAAAATTGCGCGACATCCAGGTCGTCAAGCAGAGACGAAGCCTCCGTTTCTACCGGCTCAAAAACGGCAGTGAAGTGCCTGAGTCTCTTTGACTGGGTCTTAAACCTGAACCCATGTACTTGGGAGCTCCGCTTAATGATGTTGTCAAAGGCCTCTATCACGTACTCATAATGACTTTGCGTATAAACACGGCGGGGAAGAGCCAGCCTGACCAACTCTCTTGACGCGCAGATTGTCTCACCTGTTTTAGCATCTACTTTCCCGAACATTGCTGTCCCAATCTCGCAGCTGCGTATGCCTGCCTCTCTGTAGAGCTCACAAGCAAGCGCCTGCCCGGGCAGATCAACGGCTGATATATGAGGGAACATTGCTGCGGCATCCACATATACTGCATGAAGGGAAGATGGGCTGATGACTGGCACTCCCACACCTTTGAGACCACGATGCAAAAACAAGGCGGACGCCTCGCGGTAGCGCAGATATTCCTCCTGAACTGCTTCATTGAGTCCAACGGCAATCGTTTCCAGTTCTCTGCCGGAAAGACCACCGTATGTAGGAAAGCCTTCCGTCACGATCATTTCTTCTTTCAGGCGTTCCGCCAATTCAAGATCGTTGAGCCCGATGAAGCCGCCGATATTTGCTATTCCATCCTTCTTGCAAGACATCAAGCAACCATCTGCATAGGAGAACATTTCACAAGCGATGCTCTTTATTGAACTACTGTTGTACTGGTTGTCTCGCTCATGAATCAAGTACGCGTTCTCCGCAAAGCGCGCCGCGTCAATGAAAAGCGGTATCTGACGACTTCTGAGCAGGTGGCTGGCCTCTCGGATGTTCTCAATGGATACAGGCTGCCCGGCACAGGCATTATTAGTCACCGTCAATAGAGCCAGTGGCACCGCACCACTAGCGGTGCCATCGATAAGATTTTTTAACTGCTCGAGATCTATATTTCCGGAAAATGCTGCGCCGGCATCGCAGTTCCTCCACTCGGAGCAGGGCAGATCAAGCGCGGTCGCGCCCAGGGATTCTATATTGGCACGGGTCGTATCAAAATGCGTGTTGGAGGGTATTATTTGACCCGGTCCGACCATCTGCTTAAAGAGCAATCGCTCGCCGGCACGCCCCTGATGCACCGGCAGAATATGCCGGAATCCAAAAATAGATTGCACGGTTCGCTCAAATCGAAAGAAGCTGGCCGCTCCAGCGTAGGATTCGTCGGCGCGCATTAGAGCAGACCATTGCTCGCTCGACAGCGCTGCTGTCCCACTGTCCGTCAAAAAGTCTATTGTGACATCATCCGCCGGAATCTGAAAGAGATTGTACCCTGCCTTTCGCAACAGCGCGTTTCGCTCGGACCTGGATGTCAAACGAATCGGCTCAACGGACTTGATTCTAAAAGGCTCAATTATCGTTTTCATAGGCAACCCTCTTCAGCATACAACCAGGGACGACAGCCGGCTTGCAATTCGCTCGCTTTCCTGCCTGGCTCTCATTACGCAATCCGATACTCCCATGCCACCATAAGCATTACCAACCAGAGCAAAATTGGGCAGCGCAGCCTTGCGCTTCTCAATTAGTTCGAGAAGATTCTCGTGACCGGGTGAAAATTGAGGAATAGCACTTTCATGCCTTCTCAAGATAGAAAAGGAAGGATCACCGAGTATGTTCAAGTACTGTTTCAATTCTGAAGCTGCCATTTCCTTGATTTCGTCGTCAGTGGCTAAAGGCTCCAGAACATTACAGGAAGCACGCAGAACAACGCCACTGGCTTCGGACCGCCTTTTGAACTTATTGCTGCTGAAGGTGCAGGCACGCACGCTTCGTCTCAGCCGTTTCGGCACGAGAAAACCAGAGCCCATCAAAGGTTCAGCAAAGACAGCTCGGTCGTATATAAAGCTTACAATCGCCGGCGAAGAATATTTTATGGAAGACAGAGACGATGCTAGGCATCCATCGACAGACGAAAGCAGTTTTGATGCAACCGGGGCAGGCACAGCCATTATCACCACGTCAAACTGCTCTTGCATCTGATCGCTTGTAATAACCCGCCATTTACCGGCACCGCCGTCAAGCAACAAGCCAACGACTTTCGAATTGACAATTCGAGCGTGTCCATCGAGGCTGGACTGCAACTCCTCAACAAGCACTGCCATCCCATCGTCGAAAGTAGACATGGTGCCAGCATTCGACTTTTCCAGCCGGCTCGAGCGATCGGGCTCGATTCTCTGCATTAGCCTTTCTTTGAGCATTCCAGCAACCACGCTGCCGTGAGCAGTCTCCAGTCCAACAAGATGCGGCATTGTTGACCTGGCGCTCAGCATGGCAGGATCCGTACCATACAATCCGCCTATCAGGGGCTCTGCCAGCCGCTCTAAAAACTCCGCTCCGAACCTTCGGCTCAAAAAATCGGACACCGATTCATCATGCGCTTCTTCTCGCTTTCGGATCAATGGCTCGACAGCCATACGAGCCTTTGCTCGCAATGAAAGGAGACGGCTCCTGAGAAATGCCGGGATCTTTGGTTTCATCGAAAGAAGTCCTTCCGGAATCTCGCAAAGATCCGATTCACCGGCAATAAAAGTCCGGCGCTGTGACTGTCCAAGTATTCTTGATTCGAAGCCAAGATGGCGAGCAATTTCCATTACTGCCGGTTTCGTTGAAACAAAACACTCTGGTCCCAGATCGAGCACTGAGCCTGCGTGGCAAATCGTCTTAATCACGCCTCCTAGTTCCGTCTTCCTTTCGAATATCGTCACATCAATTTCGATGCCATGCTTACCGGCCTCGCGAAGAAGGTAGTAGGCCGAAGACAGGCCGGAGATGCCACCACCTATAATGGCGACCCGGAAGCTGCTGCGGCAGCCCGGCCTGTCTCTAAATGTAGTGTTCAAGTCGGCCCTCCGATTAATTGACTTTCAGGTGAAACAGGGATGATATCGCTAATCCGACCGATTGCCTCCGTCCGCGCGCTCGCCTCGCATTCTTTCTTTGAGAGCAAATCAAACCGCGCCTGGAAAAATCTCATGTTTTCAGGCTCGTAAGTCATCTTTAAGCCGCTGATTTTATTGCGGCCCTCCTGGCACAGTCCAACACCGTAAGCAACCACGTCCATATGCGAGTTGGTATAAACCCGCCTGGGAACCGTCAATCTAACAAGCTCCAGTTTAGGGTAATTGTGCTGGCCGGATGCTTTGTCGCGGCCGGCAGAAACGACACCCCTCTCCATCGCGCGTACTCCGGTTTCGAGATACAGAGCAGCGGCGAGGCTCTGAGCCGGGAATTGATCCTGGCTCAGATGAGGAAGCATCGCTGCAGCATCAATGTAGACTGCGTGACCACCAACCGGAAGCACAATCGGCACACCGTACTCCTGGATCTTGCCGGCAAGATAATGCACCTGCCCGATGCGCTGATCGAGATGCTCTTCTTTTACTGCTTCCTCAATGCCTCGAGCCATGGCCTCCATATCGCGACCGGCCATTCCTCCATAAGTATGGAGCCCTTCGAAAAGAGTTCCGAGTTCGCAAGCCTTCTCATATAGCCTGGATTCACGTAGACCCAGAAATCCGCCGATATTGACGAGCAGGTCCTTCTTTCCCGACATGGTGCATCCGTCGGTATAGCTGCAAATCTCCAGGAGAATCTCGACAATAGATCGATTGGCATAACCAGGCTCTTTTTGCTTGATAAACCAGGCATTTTCCAGGCAACGCGTTGCATCAAGGATAATTTTGATTCCCTGTGCGCGACAATAAGCAGAAACACTTCTCAGATTTGCCAGTGAAAATGGTTGTCCTCCTGCCATATTCACGCAAGCCTGAAAATTCAGATAGGGGACATGCTCGCGTCCAACCAGATCGACCAGTTTTTTCAATTTCTCAATATCGACATTTCCTTTAAATGGATGAACAGACGTGGCATCATGAGCCTCATCGATAATCACATCCACAAATGTGCCGCCGGCCAGTTCCTGATGGGCGCGGGTAGTTGTGAAATACATATTGCCCGGAATATAGTCACCCGGCTTGATTAACAACTTAGAGATAATGTGCTCCGCGCCGCGTCCTTGATGCGTTGGCAAAACGAATTCATAACCGTAGTACTTCCGGACTGCCGCTTCCAGCACATAAAAGTTCTTAGAGCCAGCATAGGCCTCGTCGCCGAGCATCATGCCGGCCCATTGATACTCGCTCATGGCGGCAGTGCCGCTGTCCGTCAAAAGATCGATATAAACATCGCTTGATTGAAGAAGAAACGTGTTGTAATGAGCATTCTTGATTGCATGCTTGCGATATTCACGAGTACTCATCATCAGCGGCTCGACCATCTTAATCTTGTAAGGCTCAGCAACAGGCATTCTCTTTTTCAGCATGTTTGTCTCCTGATGATGCGGAAGTTTGTTGTTTACAACCAAAATTAATAGTTTCGCGCAACATAAAGAAAAGAAGAATCAGCCCGAGGGTGGATTCTTCCAGGTAACCGCCACCGCAAACGCAAATGGCGAATGAATTTCGGGATCTATTCTTGCCGGCTTACTTCTTCTCGTCAATCACATCATCTACCCAGGACAGGCATGCCATCATGGAAGGAAAGCCTAGAGTCGTTGTGGACAAAAGCACCGCCTGCCTGATATCCTGCGCACTTACCCCGGCGTCCAGCGCTTTGCGGCAATGCGAATGCAACCCGCCTTCCAGCTTTGCACCACAGGCAATACCAATTTTGACCAGAGCGCTTTCTCTGGCGGTGAGTGGTCCAGCTTCAGCTACGGACTTTCCAAGCA
>JAYRNY010000464.1:0-2000 GCA_041911975.1 bacterium
GGTCAAGTTCACGGTGTGATCAAGGTACCGGGCAGAGATTTGAATGCTTCAGCCGACGTGTGCTTGCCTAATTTCTTGCCGCCCAGCGAGCAGTATCGTGACGTGCACCTGACTGTCCCAATTTCCAAACTCTAAAACGACCTGAAGCAAGCTGTAAATTGTCGTCTGATTTAGAGACGCCGTTGCCTATTGCAATTGGCAGGCAGTCCGCTGCATGCTCAGTCACCGCAAGGCTCGTCGGTTCGTAGTCTTCCCATCCACTGCCACGTTGCTAACACACAGGAACCTTACCTTAGGTGCAGAACCCCCGGTTCGCATATGGACGTAGCAAAACACCAACTGACGGTTGGCGGTGGAAGGGTCGAACAACTACACAACTATACAAGTTCCTAACGGAGAAAGAAGATGTCACGCAATTTTGAAAACGCAAGCGTTGAGCCCCTGTCGGTTGATGTCACATCGCCGGCGTTTGAAGCTTATGCCAAATTCAGAGAAGACTTCGACAGCACAGCTCCATGCGCTCGCCGCACCAGTTTTGACGGCAATACGAACGGCACTCCCGGACTTGTAAAAGACGCGACCGTTGATAAGATGGCGGTCGTCTGGCTGGCGGAAAAATACAAAGAATTAGGACGTGACGTAACCAGAGCCGACATTGAAAACGGCGGCACAAGCAAGTTTGACAAGTTGATGGCCGAGCATGCTATGAATCAATTCGACACTATCAAGCATGCGAAATTCAACCATGAGGGGGGATTCCTTCTGCTTGGCTCATACGAAAGGGACGTGCTGACGGGCAAAGACATAGATGCAACATTGAAGGGCATCGAAAGTCAAAGACGTTCGATGGATCTCATTGCTCCTTTGTTCGCCAACAATGGTGAGCTGTACGACAAACTCGCAGGCACGCACAACGGACAAAAATCTCTCAATTACTGGGATTTGAAGGACGCAAGAAAAGCCGATGACAAAGCCCACGCTAAAGGCGACACGGTCTTCACAGCCGAAGAAAGACAAATCATCGATAATCTCTACAAGAAGTGGGGTAGCGCCGATATGCGCCGCGTAGAAAATCGCGGACAGGGTGACACGATGGGCTGCGACGGAATTCTTACATATAGCAGCGCAGCTCGCGGCGCCGGTTTCAACTACGCTCAGGACATGGACATCACTCTTAACGGACGCCAGTTTGTAGCAGCCGAAGCGAAAGAAGTCTGCAAAGACGAAGCGCACAACATGGATGTTTTGAAGGAAGCAACTCGCATGACGCGTGAGGGACAGAAAGAAATCGAAGCGAATTCACGCCACGTTGTTCAATCCGGTGAAGGCTTCGATCGCATCGCTCGCCATGCGCTCACCAGAGAAAACGGTCAAAGGCCCAGCGAAGCGGAGGTTGTTGGATTCTCGCAAGACATCGCCAAGCAAAACGGATACAGTCGCTCTGACGATGTCACAAAACGCGCCATTCAACCCAACCAGGTAATCACGCTTCATGGTTCCGACTGGAAAGCTTCGCGCAACCTCGACCTCGACATCAAAGTGCAAGAATACCTGGACCGTAATCTCAATAACCGTTTGCTCGGAGAGCAGCTGGAAGAGAACCGCTAGACCACCGTTTCCGCAGTCATCCGCAACACCGGGGCGCATAAAATGCGCCCCTTATGCTGTTAAAGCACCCACCCGCATTGCGCCGGGGCGGCATAAGTGTCTCCCTGTCAGGGAGCCGCATTTGGCTCGCCCAGTTCAGAGAACCCACTGAGTGCGCGATTTATAGAGCCGTCGAATCGTATTTTTGTCTGCTGCCGAGAGTTGCTCAACCACACGGTTTTCATGCATGATGTCGTCTCTGTATGGTGAGTGGGCTTTGATGCCCAGAGCATGACCAAACTCGTGAGCGGTGGCAGCTTTCAGTTTCTCAAGGGTGCTGTTGACGCCGAGCGAGAGTTCCATCACTACAGGCGGGGTGCGCGGATTTTTCCCCTGACTTAACGCTTCAGCGA
>JAYRNY010000465.1:0-4892 GCA_041911975.1 bacterium
ACAGCAGGCGCAGAGCCCGCCACCATCAGCGAGTTTCTCAAATCGGCAAAACCCAAGACTTATCGAACACTGTTCGACCTCTTCCTCAACGGCTACATGCGCATCGCCTTGTGCCTCGCGCTTTTCAGATTCTTTCCATGCCCGCTGACATTTGGCATCGCGTTCTTCTTCATCACTGGCGGCATGGGTGTGCTCGTCAACTTGTCACATGAGTCTCAGCACTCAGCGCTCTTGCGTGACAAGAAATGGAATGACCTTGTCGGTGCCTGGCTCTGCGCATATCCTGTCGGCTCCATCTACGGTACCTCGCGCGCAGTGCACCTCGCTCACCACAAGTACTTGAACACGACGGCAGATCCGGACAGGCATTTTCACAACGAGCAGGACAAGAGCGATCCCAAGCAGTTTGCACTCTATCTTTTGAAACTGGTATTTGGTGGTCAGCTGTGGACATCGATCGTCGTCAATGGATTCTTGCGCGGGCGAGAAGCAAAGCCGGCGCAAACAAATGATTCCAAAAACAATTCAGAAATCGGCTCGAACAATACACAAAAAGCAGCACCAGTTGTCGTTCTACCTCGACGCGCGTATCCTGAGATCCTCAATCTGATACCAGCACAGATCGTCGTCTTCTCGATCTTCTGGATGGCAACCGGTTTTTGGTGGGCGTATTTCGGCCTGTGGCTATTGCCGATTTTCACGCTCGGCACATTGCTTGGATACATTCGCGGATTTATCGATCACGCGCGGCTTTCAGCAGATGACGAGAGACAATCTGAAGATCGCCTGGTCAGTGTGCCGAACCCTTCATTCGTAGATCGAATTTTCTTCACCGGGCTCGAGTTTCACTTCCATGCCGAGCATCACTTCTTCCCATCTGTTCCTCACTACTATTTGCCGCAGCTGCATAAGCTCTTGCAGAACAACAGCCAATACAAAGACCGCTATTTACTGCGCCCCAGCTACACGAGCTTTCTGAGAGACTATTTCAAGCAGATCTCGCGCGGCGAGACGAGCCCAGTTACAGAACGCATTTACGAAGCACCGTAGAAGACGGGACTAGACGACGGTGGCAATAATTACCTGACAAAACCATTTCTGCTAAAAGCACAAACGGTGCAGCAGCGCTTGAAGGGCACATGCAATATGCCACTATGAAATTCTGAACTTAGCGATTTACGACCATGCGATTGATCGGAATGCGAGTATTGACGTCCGGACCAGTTTTGAATCCCGGCTGAAAGTAAGCGCCGCCCCGAGCTGGAATCGGGGCCATGCCGCCCTGCGGAATTGGTTGCTGATAGCCGGTTTGCGGATATGCGGCTTGAGGGTATCCGGATTGCTGATAGCCGCCCGGCATCACGTAAGGGGCTTGCCCGTAACCAGGCTGAGCATATCCTTGCTGCCCATAAGAAGGCTGGGCATAAGATTGCGTTGGTGATGGCGCCTGAGGCTGCCCGGAGGCTTGCTGAGCGAGGCTCTGCTGCAAATACCCCATCTGCGCAGGCTGCTGCGGAGCCATTGGCTGCCCGATGCCCGCCTGCGAAAACCCTGGCATCATTGGCTGCTGAATCGCCTGTTGTTCGGCGCCGGAACCAGTATCAGAAGTTTCGCCTGCAGCTGAATTTTGAGCGCTATTCGCCTCTTGTTCTTTATTTTGCGCTTCGGCAATTTGCCGGGCGTGCTTTTCCTGCGCTTCTTTGTGTTGACTCATTGCAAAGTCCAGAAGATTATTGTCGGCAAAACACACGACAAGGACTATGGAAAGGAAGATCATCCCGTAGGCAATCAGAGGAATCAAAGGCGAGCGGAACAACTCGCTGGAAAAGCGAGTTTCATTAAACTGAGACGCCCACGTTTCCTGAGGGCCACCGCCACCCATGGCGTTGCCGCCGCCGGAATGCCCGTGATGCCCGTGTCCATGATGCCCTTGGCCTGAGTGGCCGCAGTGCCCGCCATGTCCACCGTGGCCGCTTTGACCGCTGTGTCCTAGTGTGCTCATTTAGGCGCAGAAAATAAACGTCCTGACAGATCATATATGAAATTCAGGATATTGCCAGCTGGTCAGTGGGGGTTTTCCCAATCTCGTTGAGCAAGAAAGATCAATTGCTATGCTTCCGATTTACTGTTCAAACTATAGCCGACACCATGGACGGTGCGTATCAATGAGTCCTTGGGATTGGTGTCGATCTTCTTGCGCAGAGTTTTTATATACGTGCGCACTGTATCCAGGGACGCTGATGAATCCGTGTTCCAAACACGGTCAAGCAAAGCCTCAGCGGAAAAAACTTGATTGGGATAGCGCAAAAACAGCTCCAGTAGGGCAAACTCCTTCGGCAACAAATGAATTTCCTTGCTCGCCTTGTACACTTTCACCTGCCCTGGATCCAGTTCGATATCCGCGGCTTTCAATGTCTTCGTCATTACCGATTGCGGGCGACGCAGGAGTGCGCGTACTCGGGCACTGAATTCTTTTGGGTGGAATGGTTTTGTCAAATAGTCATCGGCGCCCGAGTCAAGCCCCTCGGCACGGTCGTCGATAGTCGATTTCGCAGTCAGCATGAGAATAGGCGCCGAACCGCCGCGGGCTCGATAGTCTTTGCAGATTTCAGTGCCGGTCCGGCCGGGCAGCATCCAATCCAAGATAACCAGATCGTACGGATGCATCTGGATAATCGCCAGCGCCTCATGCCCGTCGTGCACGCTGTCGATCGTGTGTCTTTCGACCAAAAGAATGCCCTTGATCAGGTTAACCAGGTCTTTGTCATCTTCTACAACGACAATTTTTGCCATTTAGTCCATCCCGACCAGCAAGAAAATTATTTCTCGCGCCCCAGTGTACTATACCCGCGCCTCAAGTTCTTTTCTTTGTATTCTTCTTGCTTCTCAGGGAGGCTATGGTTATGAGCAAGCCGAAGAAGATTATTGCTGCCGCGCCAATGAAAGTTACCGGTACAACTGATTTGAGAAGATCGGAGGTGAAGAGTGGTGATTCGCTCATGTTGACATAAGCAATAGCATCAGGCATGGGTACCAATTCGACTTTACTCAAGTCTTTTGGATGCAGATCGAAATTGCCGATATTTCTTCCTTGAGTCAACAACACGACACTGGTCGTCTTGGGTTTCGATGCGGGAAGGTACTTGTTTGTTTGATCGGTGGCGTGCATGTAAAACTCGACCACCACTGGCTTTCCATTGGAGCGCTCGCCGGAGTGCTTGACGGCCACACTAATGGAGCACGGCTTCAACTCAGGCTCGCCGACCCATGTATTTCCTTGTTCCAGGAAATTAGCGATCTCATCCGGGGTATTGAAACCACCGAACAAGGCGGCTTGAGTAGCCGATTTCGGGAAGACGTGGAAGATGGAAGCTTCGCCCTTGTGAGTAATGGGATTGAGGAAACCGAATGCCGGATCTTCCGACCAATCCTGGCGAAAACGCGGATAAGAGCGATTTGTCTGGTAGTATTCCTCGACGCGCTGTCCGATGCGACGCATTTCCGAAGCCATCGCCAGCTCAGGCGAATCCTTGCTGTAGAACATCGTACTTTCGTCGACAAGCATGCCGTCCTGGGCTTTGCGAATCCATAAAGTCTGCTTGGCAGACATGTTCACGAACATCGTGACGAGATCGCTGAGATCGTTTTTCAGAACGGTGTATTTCACCTGGCGAAGTTTGCCGTCTACAGTCACTTCGCAAGTGTCTGTGCCGGTGAAGCGCAGCAGCCCGTCGCCATCAGTGTTGGCAAATAGCTGCTCGGGGATAGCACCGCCTGCACCGGCTGCATCGATGCTGCCGATTGATTTATTCAAATTACCCAAAAGAATGAAGAACCAGATACCAGCAGAGATTAGCACTATCACCGACACGACGCTCCAGATGATCATGCGCTTGTTGCTCGGCTGCCCTTGCTGCTGCAGAGCAGACGTGCGCAGTTCTTTATTTTGTGCAAGTGCTTCTTGAGTGTGCAGATCGGCTGTTCCGGCAACGCGTTTTGCCGGCCTTTCCGGATTGGTGAGAAACTCGTCGTACGACTGCTTGATGCTGGCTGTCAACTCGTCATCAGCATCCAAATGCTGCGCGGCAAGCCCCAGCGCATGCTCGTACATAGTGCGCGCGTCGTCTCTTTCGTTTGCTTTGTCGAGCAACGCAGCCAGCCTGTACCAAGTGCCGATGCTGTCGTAATCTTTGACTCCGACGCGTTTTTCAACCATCATGGCATGCTGGTGGAAAGACGTAACTGCCGGGCCGAGCTGACCAGAAGCTTCGTAAGCTTCGCTCAATAGCAGCATGCAATCAGCTATATAGCGACTGTCTTTCAACCCGCCTTCCGCCAATTCGTTGACGACACGCTGCAAAAGCCTGGCAGCTTCAGCATGTTTTCCATCTCCGGAATTAAGCCGCGCAGCATCCACCATGGAGCGAATGCGCGGCAAGACTTGTGATTCTTCAGAAGAAACTCCAGGACGTGCATTCTGAATGGAAGTATCGTGCTGGCGCTTGCTCACCAGGCGCGAGATCATGGAGCCTTGCTCCTGGTTATGCGATTCTTCCTCATACAATTCAGGAACAGCATCCGGTTGCGACAACTCGGCATGGTCGCCGGTGCGCTCGAGCAGCCCGCGAGGCCCGCGACCTCGCGGCGGCATCTCTGGCGGCTCGGGAGGATTAGTCAGCCTGTCACCCGGCATCTCGGGCCGAGTCATATTGGTATGGGAATTGTCGGCCGTTCGCCTCTGTGGCTTAGGAGGCGGAGGAAGCGGAGGTGGAGGAGGCATTCCTTGACCCTGAGAAGGGTTTTGGCTGCCTGCTTGCCCGCGTATTTGAATGTCTTGCTCTTGCGACTGCATGTTGCCTGCGGACTGCCACTCAGGCGCATAGTCACCGGAG
>JAYRNY010000466.1:0-4682 GCA_041911975.1 bacterium
CAAGTTCCTCAAGGATGGAGACAAGGTCAAAGTTGCAATCGTTCTGCGCGGCCGCGAAATGCAGCACTCAGAAACGGCAATCGACTTGATGAATCGTTTCTCAGATGACCTAAAACATTTAGCAATCATTGACAGGCAGCCATATTTGGAGGGGAAGAGTGTTATCATGGTCTTCTCTGCAATTCTGCGGCAGGGACAACCTCAGCTGCGGAAAAGCCGGACCCCAAATCTGGGGTTTAATTCACCGTCGAAGCGACGGTGAAACGTTAGCCGAACCCGGCAAAACGTAATTCGTATCCACCAATAAGAACGCAAAGGGTCACTGGCAATGCCTAAGATGAAGACCAACAAGGCGGCAGCCCGCCGGTTCAAGATAACCGGTACCGGCAAAGTCCTGCGCCGCCAGGCCGGCAAGCGCCACATCAACGAATGGATGTCGGCAAATGTCAAGAGAAAACTCAGAGGTTGGACTCCTCTCGATAAGACTCAGGAAGACAACATCCTGGAGTGCTTCCCGTATACCAAATACCTTCGCTAAGAAGTTATTTGAACCCGAACGCATCCCTTTAGGAATGAGCGAGCGCTTTGCATAAGGAAGTCTCCTCTCCGATGGCGGGTCTTGCGCCCCGGTTTCCGGCGGCACTTTCCGAAAGGGAACATCACACAAACCCTGAGCCCATTAGTGGGCCAAGAAGGAGATAACGATGGCCAGAGTAAAACGTGGAAATGTGCTGCAAAAACGGCACAAAAAAATCCTCAAGTACGCAAAAGGTTTTCGCGGCTCGAAATCGAGACTTTTCATAGCCGCCAATCAAGCAATCATGCGCGCATGGCGCAATGCATTCGCTGACAGAAGAAAGAGAAAGCGTGATTTCAGACGCCTCTGGATCACCCGCATCAACGCCGGCACCCGCGCCAATGGCTTGAGCTACTCGCTCTTCATCCATGGTCTCGCCAAACAAGGCATCAACCTCAACCGCAAGGTTCTTGCTCACATGGCGGTTACAGACGAAAAGGCATTCGCCGGACTCGTAGAAACAGCCAAAACCGCTGTCGGTCGCAAGAAATAGTGATATTCGGTTCCCCCCGAATCAACTAAAAATTCGAAAGGGCGGCGCCATGCGTCGCCCTTCCATTTTACGAATCACAATGCAAGTCAAAGAAATAGCCAGCTCCGCCAATCCGCTTTTAAAGCAGGTGAGATCGCTGCACGATCGCAGCGGCAGAAAAAAGAGTGGACTGTTTCTTTTGGAAGGTGTAAAACTGCTCCAGGAAGCAGTTTTAAGCGGCATCGAAGTAGAGGACGTAATCGTCAGCAGCACATTTTTGAAAAACGGCATGCCGGGAATGCCGCAAATGGATAGAGAAGAAATTGTCGTTGTAGAAGATTCCCTCTTCTCAAACCTGGCTACAACAGAGACTCCGCAAGGTGTTCTTGCCACGGCTTCGATGTATAAACACGAGCTGCCTGACGTTTTAAAACAGAAAAACGCCTTTATTGTAGTAGCGGACGCGGTGCAAGATCCCGGCAATTTAGGAACGATAATGCGCGCCGCGTTGGCTTTTGGAGCCACTGCCATGGTGCTCACCAAAGGAAGTGTCGATGCGTTCAGCCCTAAGGTTGTTCGCTCTGCTATGGGCGCATTGTTTGCACTGCCAGTAGTCACAGATGTTTTATTCGATGAAGTTGTAGAGCAGCTGAAAACGCAGCAAATCACCAGTTTCGCCATGGATCAAAATGCGACGGAAAGTCTCTGGGAGGCTGAATTTCCGGAACGGCTGGCCTTGCTGCTGGGCAATGAAGGAAACGGTCTTACAGATGAGGATATGAACAAAGCCGACCGCGTCATTGCCATTCCTATAAGCAAGCGTTCTGAATCGTTGAACGTAGCGATCGCTGCCGGCATCGCCCTTTCGTTCATAGCTTCGAAACGACAATTCGACTAATTACTCGACTTTCAGCTGAGCACGAAGTTCGGGCCGGTCTCCATTATTGCTGCCAGTTTGGATGGCGCAATCGACTCCAATGCACCCACAACGGCAGCATCCAGTCTTTGTTCCTCTTTTCTCTTGAGTAAATCCAACGCCTCTGCAATTGAGATTCGCTCACTGCGGTGACTCGATGACGTGAGATTGTCGAACTCATTTGCGACGGTAAGAATGCGCGCCAGAAGAGGAATCTCATCGCCTTTCAAACCGCGATAAAAGCCGCTGCCGTCCAATTTTTCCTGATGGCATGAAGCAATGAAAGGAATATCCGCAAAAGCGACAGGAAACGGCAAAAGATCTAGCAACTTATATGTGCACTGCGCGTGCCTTTGGACCAGTTCCAACTCTTCAGGGCAAAACTTTCCCATCTTCCACAAGACTGCCTCGGGGACAGCAATTTTTCCAATATCGTGAAGAAGGGCAGCATGCGCCAGAATTTTGCGGTCGATTTCAGGCAGTGACATAGCATCGGCAATCAAAAGGCAAAAGCTGCGAACTCTTATGCAATGTCCAGCCGCAAGCGCATCGCGCATTTCCAAAGTGCCGAACATGGCAAAAAGAATTCTATCCAACTGCCATTCCGTCAATTCCTGAAGTGACTCATTGGCGTCGTGATTCAACTCGGCTGCAACTGCTTCTGTTACTTCCTGTTCGTTTTCATGCTTTTCGTTGGAAGCCATACCGAATCCCCCTGGAGGCTTACTCCTCCATTATCTATCCTCAGAGGTCAGACGAGTCAAATCAAGGCTGATGCGGCAAGCAAATGTCTGCCTGGCGCCTGCCAAGTGCGACAAATCGCTGCGGCCTTACTATTGGCGGCTTTTGGAAGCGGCGCCAACCTACCGCCAGCTCTCAAGTTTAGTCCTTCGATTCTTGCGAACTCTCGCATGTTTGTCGTGACTTTGTGGACGATTGGCGAGACGCGGACTATGATCAGGTACTGATCCCTGTGATGACATAGCAAGTGACATCGGACTTACAAGCGGAGAACCTAGAACATCAGTCGCCAGTCGAGGCAGTATCGACCGAGGCGGCCAGTACTGCGCTTCGGTCCGACGACATCGATGCGGACAGCCCGAACATCGACGATTCGGCTCTCTCTCTGATGTCCGAAGAGCATGCTCCGTCCGATCAGCCTGACGACGCCAAAAGCGACGAACCGAAAGACGGAGAAGGTCATGTTATGTCCGTCATCGAGCATCTGGAAGAGCTCAGGATGGGCATTATTCGCTCATTTCTCGCAATTGTCGGCGGTCTGGCGATTGCCCTTTTCTTCGGCAAAGATATTCTTCGCATTTTGAAAGCGCCGGCCGGCAACATGACATTTCAAGCGCTCACTCTGGAAGAGCCCATACTCGTCTATTTGAAGGTCTCGTTCTATGCCGGTCTTATCATCGCTGCGCCGTTCGTTATTTTTGAACTTTGCCGCTTTGTCTCACCTGGTTTGACCCAAAAAGAAAAAAAGATAGTCTTGCCGGTTCTCGTTTGCAGTCCACTCTTGTTTGCCTGCGGAGCCGCCTTTGCATATTTTTGCGTGCTGCCTACAATGTTGCACTTCTTTGCCAGCTTCGGTCAGGGCGTTATTCAGGTCAATCAGAGACTGGATTTTTATGTTTCACTCGTCAGCTCATTTCTCCTTTATATGGGATTGTGCTTTCAATTGCCGCTGGTCATATGCGCACTTTCCTTCACCGGTCTGGTAACCTCGAAACGGCTGCTCAAATTCTGGCGTTACGCCATATTCGGAGCAGGCGTGGTGGCAGCAGTCGTCACTCCCGATCCGACTGCATTTTCAATGCTCGTCACAATGGCAGCCCTCGTCGCTCTCTATGGACTCTCGATAATCCTCGTTAAGTTTTTCGGCAAGTAAGGCATGAACTGGCTCTACGAGCACGATTTAACCACGTGGCTCATGATACCGATCATGATCTACACAGCGGTATTGCTGAAAAGAAATTGGAAATCGGTCACAGACGAAGAGCTCACGTCGGTCGATCGCCATGTTCTTAAGCAGGTCTCCATGCTTTTGATATTGCCGGCAGTGGTTATGATTCACGAGCTAGGCCACGTCGGTGCCATTTTGTTACTGGGTGGAACAGTCAAAGACTTTCACTATGGAATATTGTGGGGCTCCGTCACTCCTGGCGGCAGCTTCAATTCCGTTCAATTTCTCACTATATTCCTGGCCGGAAACGCAGTTCAGGTTTTGACCGGTTTGATCTTCCTGCAAATTGCCGTCCTGGCATCCACACCATGGGTAGTGGCGATATGCACTTATTCGGCCTTATGGTCAATCGGTGAGACCTTGATTTTCTACACGATCATGTCCGTTTTCGGGTTCTACGGAGACTGGCGCATCATCTACAGCAATCCGGAAAAAGGGGCAGTTATAGGAGTGGGGATCTGCCACGCAGTGACGGTGGCGGCCATGATTTATTGCGTGTATTCGCCGCGCCTGCGATTGTGGTTTGCCGAGCGAACCAATCCTGGCTGGGCAAGAAAGCACCACTTCGTTCAAGCGAAAGCAGAACGAGTGCCGACCGGCGAACATATATTGGAGGTAGGCTGGTCGTTCTACACAGCCGGTCTGGACCAGCAAGCGCTAGCCTGCGTCAAACGAGCGTTTGCGGCCGATCCAAAGCTGCCGGATATACACTTACTGGAAGGCTGGATTCGCCATGCACAGGGGAAAA
>JAYRNY010000467.1:0-7015 GCA_041911975.1 bacterium
AAGATTGTCGAAGTAGTATTCGTGCTGAATTCATGGCAATCAAACGCTCTCGCTTCAGCGAACCCATCTGGAATGGCTGTGCGTCTGCAGGAAGTGGACTGATCTTTTCCTGTATGGCGCCGAGGCGTCTTACGGCGCCCACATAATTCTTGCCGTGGTGCGACACGATCAGTTTTTCGCTTATCCCGCGAAGCTTAGCTGGATTGACGCAGTGTAACAGTTGAACCGTCGAGCAGTATCGAAGACGGCAGCTTTCACTCTGCTGCTCGTTTATGTACAAATAGGGATGTGCATCGCTTTGCCCGCCTTGGCAGGCGAATGCCCGACACACGCTGTTTCAGGGGCGACCGGAGAGGGCATCACGCCGAAGAAACTTGAACTGATCAATTTTGCCTGGGAATCTGCAAATGCTAAGAGCCTGCCTCACCGGTCAGTCTATCGAACGCAAAACCTCAGAAAGCCCAATGTTCATCAAGTCAATTACCGCCCTCAGGTCGTACAGCATATGAACACGATTTTCAATTATCTTAATTCTCTCGCAGTAGAAGTGATGTGCTGGACCGTTCGCAGCGACTTTCTCCAATGTGGATTTTTTCGTGACGTTTATAGAGAAGACTTTTGATGTTTTCCAATATTTGAGAAGGCCTTGAGCCCGCGTCAGCCCATTCGTAGAAGTCGGTGGAACCGAATTGAGGAATTTGACGACATTTGCTGATAAGACATCATCAGGTTTTCCTACACCAAATGCTGGTCCAATTGCATTCGGCTGTGCTTTGACTAGCCTTATGCCACCCGGCTGCTCAAGGACCGTCAGTCCCGCAAGCGCGCCAATCGTATAACCCGATACTATATTTAGCCGATTTGAATAAAGGTTGAACTTTGGATTAGACGATAACGCCAGGGGGCCATCGCTTATGATCCCGAGAAGATTTATTTGAAAGAAATTTGCGTTGTTAGTCAGACTGATTGCCATTTGACGCATCCTCTTCAGCCTATCCATGGCAGTTGTCTCTGTGGCTATGCTGAGATCAATTGAGTCAACCGCTTTTCTTACATCCAGACAGGCGACGATAACACTTCTGCTCACTGCAAGTCTTTGAATCAACAAGTCGCTGCCACCAGGCTGCTCTTTAACCGCGGCCAGGCACTCTACCTGGTTCCGAATACCCAATATTCTTGCCACGTCGGTTGCGTGCGCTTCAATTTGAACTGGAACACCGATCTGAGTGGATGAAGGCGAAGGCGCATATGGCTCGGTAGCCTGTGCAAGGTCGAAGAGTTCCGCATCGATCTCCTCTAGCCTTGTTTTGAGCGAATGAAGAAGATCTATTCGATTCTGTACTATTTTGATCGTGTCAAACTTGCATGAACCAGCCGCCGCAACCTTATCGCGGTTTCGAGGTTTGTCTAGATTGAGAGTAGCAACTCTTGTGGATTTCCATTTTTCAATAAGAAAGGCTCGCCTCGACTGAGTTTTTGATTCTGGTGATGGTAAGTTGAGAAATTCAGCGATCATCGGTGAAAACGAATAGCTGGACTCCAGGTCGAAGACAGCGGCCAAAGAGTTGGGAGGTGTGTCAATTTTTCGCCAACCGCCGTGCATCAAAACCAGGCCAAGCGCAGACAGCAGAGTGCCAATGCTGCTTTGCACGATGAACAATTCGTTGCCTGCTTTTGGATAACCCTTCAGAAACAGCAGTCCTGCTATTGCACTAAAAACACCAGTCTGAATAAAGGTCGCATCATAATTCCACTGCAGGAGTTTGCCGCGCCGCATGAGAAGCCGCGATAGAATAACATCGTAGGAGTAATTGAGTTCGTCATCTATCTTGTCGGTTGCAATCCGTACATCTAGCATTCCAGCAAGCAGCGCCTCCTGTAAATGCAAGTCAAGTTCGGCAACACGACGTGTGTCACTACTGCCTTTCATCTGAACGAGTTGTCCAACCACAGAGTTGACCTTTAACAACTGAGCCGCTTCGCTTGCACCAGGTTTGAACCCGAGTGAGGCGAGATCCACGCTATCTCCGCTACCTGTCTCATTAGTGGTTGAGCGCACCAGATTGAGCAATCCAAGAAGTTGTTGATCAAAATCTTGAATCTGGGAATGAAGAGACCAGAGCAGCACGATGCGGGTATTTAGCAGCCCAAACCCCTTACCTCCCGGATCGCTGAGGCTGCATAGAGCCTTCACGTTGCCGGCATCTACACCATAACGCTCTTTCCAGAGTGCGAACAATTCTTGCCGTCGAGAGGAGGCTGCTCCAGGACGCACAGAGTCTAAATACCTGTCCACGGTAGGTGACAATGATTGAGCATCTACAGGTCCACCGCTAACGACAGGGTGAATATCATTCGGTGGGCAGGTGTGATGGGCGGTGGCGTACTTATTGTATAAAATGCCCAAAATTGGGAGTGTCGTTCCTACTCCGGCACCAACGCAAGTAAGAATCGCCGATTGTTTGAACTTTAAATTGATTCTTGAATAGGGCTCAATTGTATAAAGTGCGGAAAATTGCGCAAAATTCGCGAGGTTGAGCATCTCATGGACCGTATCATGCACGCGTTGTTCATGCTGCAAAATCGCGTATGTGTACGCTAATTCGATTTCTGTTTTATTGCACGCTCTGCGAACATCGAGAAATCCAAGCAGTATTTTTCGAAGCACAAAAGCTCGAAGGAACTGCAGTTCTTCGTCAGGGAGTTGACTCTGCGAATTCGGCTGCATCTGCAATATGCGTTCAACTTCTGCTTTGATCTGCAGTACTTCAGCAGCCTGCCATGCGCCCGTTGTAGATTTGTCGATATCGGGAAGAGCCGCAGCAAAAGCCTGTTGTTGTAGGAGGACCAAACACAACACGAGGGCAATCAATCGATTGATTTGCGGCGACAACTTGAGATCCTTGTATAAAAGCCGGCAAACAGATTTTCGTAGAACTTTTTGCGAATTGACCTTGGTTGGTTTTTTAGTAACCGCCGAGCGCAGCTGGGGACGATGCGTCTCCTGACCAGACCTCTGCCACGCGCACAGGTTGAAGCGTGGTCGCCGTAGCATTCGGTCTGGTGAAATCGTATTTAAGAACGCTTGCCTGGTTATTTCCATGCACGCAACCGCTCACCAGAAGATGTGCGCCGGTCGTCGTACTGGTCGTTGCCACGCGTGTGCCGTTCGATTCGTCGAACGGAGTGAAACTCGAGGTCTCGCGGAAACTGGCGCCTTTACCGCATCTGCACGATCCCAGGTAAATTGAAGGCCCGCCGTCCAATGCGCTGCCGGCGGAAAAAGTCTTCACGGTACCACTGCCCGTAAGCTGGCTGGCTATGATCGACTTGGCGCCCCCTAGTGAACCGGCTATCCATCCGGTCGTCAGGGAGATTCCGCCTGAATAGTCCTTGCCGAATGGAAAGAAACTGGTGTTGTTCACCAGGCTATCGGCTGGATTCACATTGCCTTCTCTGTCCTTGGCGATTGGCTGAAACAGGGTATAGGCGAAGGTTTTCACTTCGGTTGGAATGCCTGGCCCGGACGCAGTCACGATGCACTCGCGACCGGTCACAAAATCGACCATTCCGGCAGCGACACTGACGCCGGAGCGATCATCGTCGTAGGGTTTAAAGCTGGCAAACAGTGCGGGTCCCTTGCTGGACCCCGCCAGCGGGATGTCATAGATTTTTACTTCATCGGTAACGCCTGCAGGAGAGCCCACTATCAGGTTGTCTGACTGTGTTCCATCAATCTGTGCTGAGGCGACGCTGACACCTGCGCGCAAACCGGAATCAAACGGTTGAAAGCGCGCCAGCTCCGTTCCAAAGATACCTTTGCCCAGGATTGATGCTCCGGCGTATGCCACCACTTCCGGTGCGTGATCCTTGCCGGAGCCGATCAGCAAATCGAGTACACCGTCACCGTCTACATCGCCCATTGCAACATTGAGGTTGCCTTCATAAAAGGGAAACGGAATGACCGAGGCAATCAGCCGATCGCCATTGCCATCGTATACATGAACCTCGGCGGCTCTGCCTGGCGCGCCTGGAATCGCAACCGCATAAGTGGAAGCCGCCGGTAACACGTTGATAAGCGACATCAGCCCGTTGTCTTCATGGTTGAGGCGATGGCAGTGCGTGACATAAGTTCCCGTGTATTCGTCGAATCGAGTGCGGAACGACAGGATGCCGGGTTCGGTCACATCTTCATTGCTGTTCATCTTCGGTGCCGGTGCGTTGGCATTGTCGACGGAAAAATCGTCTGGACCAGTACGCACATTGTTTGCAGGATCGAAGTATTCGGTTACTTGAAAATCATTGACGTGTACGTGAATCGGATGCTCGTCGTTGTTGTTGTTGACGAACTTCCATTCTTCTACTGAGTTGAGCCGAGGCTGGATGATCGCCGTATTTGGAAATGCTTGTCCATCGAATGCATACACGAATGCCTTGGAGTCATCCGTGCTGGCCAGGTTGTTGAGAAATCCGCCGGACATCACCATCTGCCGTCTGACGTCAGGAATAGCTTTGGAAATGTCAACAAACGATGTGTAGGCACCAAGCTTCTGCCCTTCCGCGAAAGCCGTGGTCGAGCCGCCTGGCTCCGTAGCCCTGGCTCTCACGAGCACTTGAGTCGGAAATACGAAGAAGCCATCGAAGTAGCTGATGTACTTGGGGAGCACGCTGAGTTGTCCCAAAATGGCTGGAGGGTTTTCGGTTCCGTTGTTGGTGTAGAGCACACCGGGTGAAGAGATTGTCTTGCTGGGATCAAATTGTCCGTTTTGTGCGGTTTTTCCTATCTGCGGCATCTCCAATATCAGCTCGCCTTCGGCTGGTATGTTTACAGCAATCGCAAAGCGGCTCGCCGGTGGAATCACCAGTCTGGTACCATCGCCTGTCAGCGGATAATGAACGGTTGAATATGGATTGCCGTCTTGCCCCACGAGCGCAATCTTAGGATGACGCCCTGTCGCAGTCTCTGTCAGCTGCACGTTCATATAAGCAAAGTCGCTCATATTGGCGAGCACCCATATTTCGGTTTGACCAGCCTTGCTCTTTATGTTCGGTTGGAACTGACCATTGACTGTGAACTGCACATCGCGCTGGTAATCCGGCAGCGACGGATTTTCCGGTAAATCGTGACCCTTCTCATTAGCTGCCGCGGTGAAGTGCTGGAGATTGCTTGGAATCAATGATAATTGGCCCCTGTGATTGCGGATTGAAAGAGGTCCCGCATACCAAATGGTGGCGTATTTGGTGCCCTTCTTGGATTGGTTGAAATTGACCGGCGCAAAAGAAGGACGGTAAGTGCCTTTGGCCAGCTCACCCGCTTTAGGCGATTTAATCGAGCTAACCCACATTGACCACATGACGTTATTGAGGTCCGCCGAGCCGCCGGCGCGATCAAAGACATAGTTATATTGAAGGGCCATGTTGCGGACAGGAATTTTTTTCTCGATGACAATCGGCAAGTTGCCATCCGTTCGTCCGACAGAAAGCATGCCGGCTAGTCCTGCATAAGTCTGTGGCGCCGTCAGCCCATGCAGGTGGCAGTGATACCAGTACATTCCCTGCGGCATGTTCCTTGGAATGTCGTAGGTGTAGGTATTGCACATGCCTGGAGGAATGTCCAGCATGACGTTGTCCGCGTTGCCCTTCGGGCTGATATGCGCTCCGTGGGTATGGAGATTTACCGGCGACGAAGTCATCTGCTGAGGGTAGAGTGCAACGGGCTGATCCTTGGGTGTGTACTGAGGAATGAAATAATCCTTGATAGTGAGATTGCTCAATTCATTCTCAAAGTGAACGACCAATCTCTCGCCGGGAAATACTCGCAGAGTCGGACCTGGATAGAGATCGCGTGCAGACTTCTGACCGTTTGATGCGGTGCCTCGGATAACTTCGTAGCTGAAAAGAAGAAAATTGTTGACCGGCTTGGCTACTGTGTCCAGTTGTGCCTGTCCTTGCCTGGCCGTAAGTCTGACTTCGAGGACGCCATCCTTGCTCATCAGCGCAACTGGCTCTTTGAAATCCTGCCGAGTGGCAAGATCTGTCTTTTTGCCTGCACTTTTTGCCCATGCCGCCTCGCCCATCCAGCCAATCGACATCCAGAACGAGGTGACACCGAGAAGAAGTAAGCTGTACACGCGGGCGTTTGACATGAGGGCCGGTCCTTTATGGGAAACAATTCAAAAGAGGGTCGGGCTTGCGCCACAATTTTTGCTTGGCTTAATTTCCATCGGCAAATATGCTGGTTGCTAAAATCGCACCGGTCATAGAATCAACACAAACCATTTTTCTTTCGCCTTTGCTTTCGATGCGATATTCGTAGACCAGCTTGTCTTTGTCTCCCATTTTCCATATGAGAAGTTCCCAGGCTTCAACAGTGCCGGGGCAGGACTCGAGAGCTTTCACTTGAGCCTGGTCTTTGGACAGCTTGGCTTCTTTCCATCTGTCCTTGTCTAACGCGTGTGTGTTTTTGGCTCCCCTTCCGTCCTTGCTGCCGTACTCGAGCTCGACGCCGATATGGTCTTGCTTTCCTGTATTTCCATTCAACGCTACTTCATTGATTCTTCCATCTTTGCTTCTGATGTAAAAGGTGTACGACGGAATGCCTTGCTGGACTTCCATGTCCCAGCGCAGCAGCTCCCCTTGAACCAACTTAAGGGCCGCTTTCTGCGCCTTTTCCTTTGAAATCTTGGGCTTTACGGTTTTAGTGGTCTTGCCCTGCTCTGCTGCAAATGTTGGACTACAGCCAATCGCAATGGCCAAGCACAAAAGAGAGCGCAAAAATTTCATACAACCTCCACGAGTGAATCTACCCGGTGCCTGCCATCAGAGCACCTAACTTTATAGCACACCGCTACTGTGATCCGGCAATTTATAATGGCCGAATCGTTTGTAGATGCTACACTTTCGAATACCTGCTACAGCCCCAGCCAAGATGATTCGACTGCGGATGTTCCGTCTGCTTTCACTGGACCACCAGTGGAACGAGCTAGATGAAGAGGGGCACGAACTTGATCACCAC
>JAYRNY010000468.1:0-3466 GCA_041911975.1 bacterium
GCCAATTTCCTCTCGTACTCCTTCTTCAGTTTCTACAAACCAGTTCTCTAGCATTTCTTCTGGAAATGGAGGTTCCAGAGACCGATCTCTTTTCTCGTCGACAATGAATGCAAAAAGGTCGCTGTATTTTTCTGCGTTTGTGGTTAGTTCAATAACTCCACCCAGTTCCATGCCGCTTGGTGCAGCCCTGAGTATTGTTCCAATCAAAGTTTTGCCATGATACAGCTTCATTTACCAACTCCCATTAATTCAATGAATCTACCAGGTACTACTCCTTCGATCACAAACTCTCCATCTTTGTTGACAAAGCGCGTTGCCATCTTCTTATCCATTCGAGACCAACTACTGTTCTCAATTTGTTCGAGCAATTCTTTATGCTCGATAAATTTAACTCCGGTAACTTCGCCGTTAGCTATTGCCTTTCGCAGTCCGGCAATATCAATTTTCATACCGCTGCCATCTGCATACTTGTATACGACACCGCTAGTGCCAACGCTTGTCCACGGGCTGCAAGCTTTAGCATTTTTGTTGCTTGAACCCAACAAATGTTCCATTATATCCACCCTTCTGCCGTCAAAAATGCCATCAATATTCGCGGGCACCATATCGCCATCTGCATTGATGTACGACTTTGCCCTTCCGTTTTCATCGAAAGGGGAAAAAATATCTTTATCGCCTCTAAACGCTTCACCCACCTTAGTAGAATCAAAAGGTGGCAGGGGTTCTGGATCTTCAAGAAGTTCATAACCGTCCTTAACGAGTCGGTCTGCCTTCTCTTTTGGTTTTAGTTTCTCCCACTCCTTTTCATCAAAGGGAAGCTTCTTAATGCGAGCATTCTCTCGAGCTGCCTCTATTGGAGTTAATCTGTGGCGCGGGTCAAATTTGGAAGGAAATAATCGACGCTCCATCACTGTCATATCCAGTACTTCATCAGCAGCTTTGACAGCTTTCCACTTACCGCCCCCAGCAACGGCATATTCTGGAGCCATCACATCTTCGACAGTATCGCTGACCGTCTTGGCTAGTCTTTCTCCTGATTTGGCTAACTTTGATGAGTGCTCGGCAACAATGTCCAGAACTTCAGTAAGCTTGCCGGCTTTCTTTATGGCAGCAGCTCCGGCTGTGCCAACGGCTCCATCTGCGACCATTTCGCTGATGAACTTAGCTTTGATCCGTTCTTGTTCGAGTGGAGGCAGCTTTACCCACTCGCCATTCATCTTCAACCCAAGAGTGACAATATCTTTGAACGGTTTCGCATAGTCGCCGGTATATCCAATATCGAAAAGGTATTTGTCGGCCACGCGAAAAAGCTGGACACCACCAACAATTGTTTGTCCAATGGATGTCCCGAATTCCTCTCCCAGCTTACCGGCTTTTTCCTTGTCGTTGAGGATCAGGGCGGCTCCAAAGTCCGCGATTTTTGCTAAGTTCTCAGCTACAGTACCGACACCTTGCACTGTGCCAATAAGAGATCCTAGCGTGCGTTCCCGTTGTTCCCATTGTAGATAGTCGATTCCTGATTGCAGCCCGGCTCCAATCACCTGCACTTGCTGGTCGAATGACAGAGCTGAAATTTTTTGAAATACTTTCTGCCATCCTTCAGGAGTATTCGTCAGATTTTCACTGCTTTCGGCCCCCTGCGAATCTACCGTAATACTTCCTTCAAGCGGTTTTCCTGCAGTTTGAAACATCGGCTCCACTGTTTCAGGAGAGATAAGTTCATTTGGATTTCTTGTGTCGACGACTGGAGTTTGCGCAACAAGGAAAGCCTCATGGTCTTTGGAAAGTTTTATTAGTTCGTCCTTTCGTTCTCCATCCGGCAGACCGTCCGCATATGCGCGCAAATTTGCAACTGGCTCAATCGCTGGGTTGCTTTGCGCTTCTATGCCGAGTCTTTGGCCAGTCTCAGACAGTTTCGCCTTCGACAATTCCGGCACAGTATCTTTAATAGATGACTCACTCTGACCGTAATACTTGTCGGCGTGTTTTTGAAGTTCTTCTCGCTGCGATTCGGTTTTCGCTTCTTGAATTTGGGTGGCTAGACTGCGAGCAAATCCATCGTCCTTTTTGCTGGCTATTGAAAGAAGTTCATCAACTGTCACATGGCGGTGATTATCATCGGCAGAATTTTTGCTTTTCTCCGCTTTGCGAGTGGCAACTATCTTTTCGTTTCCGTCCTCATCCAGTTCGTAAACTTCGACTGTTCGACCTTTGCCTCCAGCTGAGCCGCTATGCTTATCTCGATTTGAGTTATGCACTTCTGCGATTTCGCTGGCATCTGCCAGCCGCGCCTTTTGTGCATCGGCAGTAGTGACAGCTGTTTTCTCTCCTACTACAGCTGTCGGCTCAGGATTTTCGTTCTTTTTCTCCGACACTTAAATACCCAATCTCGAATGAGGCTTTCAATTTGATCTAATATTCCCCGTATTGACTTCGAGCAAGCGGCAGATCCGGTCTTCTTTGCTGAGCCTGGGTTTTGGGTTCTTGCCGATAATAACTGTTGCCTTATTGACTTGGCCAATGCCGCAGATTCTTTTGTTTCCTTTTGCTTCGTCACTCAGTAGTTTAACGGCGCTCCTAAAGCTGCGCCGTTTTTGTGACTCGAATCAGTCCTTGTCCGGTTTTTTTTTAGAGTGCACCCCACTCAGCCTTTCCAATTGTACCGGCATGGCGCCACCGGCGCACAAACACTGCCTCTTTTCTCTATTCTCATTCCAAGTGCGCGCCGGAGCCAAGCCGGTTTTGCCCTTGCAGGCAGCTTTGCTGCAAACACTGCAAGAGGTGCATCATCCTGCAAGAAACACTCAGTTACGGCCTTGAGCTAACACTCAATAGCAAGGTCGGTTGGGCATTCAGCCTACCCAGGAACAAGACCTGCATAAGTTCAACGGGAATATGCCGGCGACTTTGCTACGGAAATGGCATCCGCTATCAGTCGAGCGCACAAAAAGAAAAGAGAGAAAGAAACTTTCGCACCATTGAATATTTGCTTGCTAAAGGAGGTCCCGAACTGCTTGCGCAAAACTTGTCACATCTGGTCGACCTGGCTCGTCCTCGTGATTGACTCACTGCGCAAGTTTCCAACACGAAGTCGCAAGTGCCATGGAGTTTAAGACTTCACGATCTTGGAGACTACCATTGCGTGGACTACGCTCAAGCATGGTTGCTGACGATCATTTCTCGCCCACCTTGCAGCTTCTGGTTCTATACAAGGAGCTTTGTAAATCAAGACTTATTGCGCATCTTGAGTGAACTGGCCAAGCAGCCAAACTGTCAAGGATGGCTCTCTGCTGATGCGGAAAATTACGAACAAGCAATACTTGCCAAAGCCTCATATCCAGGTGTACCTTGGAAATTGGCTCTTTTGCAAGATCCGCTCTTGGACGAATCAGTCGCTCATGCCATCAGCGATTCATCGAATGGCACAGCCGCCGTTTGCTTTCCCTATCATCGAGCTGGTAAACAC
>JAYRNY010000469.1:0-4992 GCA_041911975.1 bacterium
CAGTCTTGGAAAGTTCGCGTATGGGTTTAGGTTCTTCCGGCTCGATTTTGCCTTCCGGAATGCCGGTTGTTAAGGGTGGTGGTGCCGTTGTTTGCTTTGTGTCTTCGGGTTTTTCCTTACTGTGCCGTTTGAGTGGAAAGGCGAAACTGGCAGGGACTATCGAAAGTCCCAGCGCAACGATTAAAAGCGTTATTTTGTAACTTGCCACTGCTTTAAAGAATTGGGCCTGTCCGGCAACGCAAGCTAACATACTAGCAGGCAGAGGCTAAGAGGTATTGCTTTCGTGGTTTCCCACGCCTATATCCATATTCCTTTCTGCAGTCACAAGTGTGATTTCTGCGATTTTGCCGCCTTTGCCGGTGTCGATCATCTGACAGACGAGTACCAACAGGTGGTCCTCAAAGAAATTGACCAGCGGCTGAATGCCCTGGGTGAGAAGCGAAGCCTGAAAGAGGAGCGGTTGAAATCGGTCTTCTTTGGCGGCGGAACGCCTGGACTGGTCGACCCCGCCGTGCTCGAATCATTGCTCACTCGCCTTTTTTCTCATATCGAGACTGATGACGATTGCGAAATTACAATCGAAACAACTCCTCACTCCATCACGCGCGACAAAGCGGAAGAGTGGAAAAGGCTTGGAATCAACAGGATTTCTGTTGGCGTAGAATCATTTCTCGATGAAGAACTGAAGTCCATGGGGCGCGACCATTTTCGCCGGGAAGCCTTTCAAGGACTGGAATTGGCCTGTAAGAGCGGTGTCAGTGTCGTGGGGCTTGATCTTATGTACGGACTGCCCACCCAGACGGTCGAGAGTTTCAAAAGCAGCCTGGATACGGCGCTTGAGTTTGCCGGAAGATTCGAAAATCTGGTTCACATCTCCGCTTATGGACTGCATTTGGCGGATAATTCGCCGCTTTATTCGCGGTTTCCCAGAGGTGCTGACGCGTATCCGGGCGACAGCATTTACGTGGAGATGTTCGAATTGCTTGTGGAAACGCTTGAAGGGGCCGGGTTTGAGCACTATGAGGTTTCAAACTTTTCGCGTCCAGGATGGCAGTCGAGACATAATCTGGCTTACTGGATGAACGCAGAGTATCTGGCTTTCGGCGTCAGTGCTCACCGCTATCTGGATGGCGTTCGCACCTCCAACTGGCGCTCACTGAAGCGCTACATGCGCGACTGGATGGGCGATGAGACGGTCGATGTTATCGACGAAAAGATCCGTTTGCGCGAGGCTATTATGCTGGGGCTCAGGCTCAGGCGCGGCATCGAGCTTTCTGAATTTGAAAGACTGCACGGGTTTGACCTTACCGAACGGTTTTCCAAAGAGATAGCCGGGTTCACCGCTGCCGGCGTAATGGACGTCAAGGACGGGCGCCTGTTCTTGACTCGAAAGGGCGTGCCTGTGAGTAACAGCGTGATTTCGGCGTTCTTCTGAAGCTAGCCGTCCTCTGGGTTTTCTTAACTTTTGGTAATTTTTGCTATTTCCAGCAATCATACTTTCGGGTGATCGCTTTTCAGCTATCCGAGAAGAGATTAACGGCATATATATAGGGGTATGGAGTTCTCGGTTTATGACTTTTACTAGGAGCGCAAAAAGCGCGTTGAAGAGCTGTCCTGAGTGTTTTAGCGAGTTTGAGGACTCCGTGGACGTTTGTCCAACGGATTCAACCAAGCTGCAAACCGTTTCCAAAGACCCTCTGGTCGGCACCACACTTGATGATCGCTATTTGATCGAAGGTGTTATCGGTCGCGGCGGCATGGGAGTCGTCTATCGTGCTCGCCAGCAAAATATGGACAAAGACATGGCGATAAAGATGCTTTATTCGCATAAAGTGTCCGAGCCTGAGGCGATCAAGCGTTTTCACCGTGAGGCAAAAACCGTTACGGCGGTGCGCCACCACCACATAATCAATCTCTACGATTTCGGCATGTATCAAAACCAGCCTTATCTGGTCATGGATTATCTGGAAGGCAAAAGTCTAAAAGACATCCTCAAAGATGAGGGTGCGCTTTCATTCGAAAGGGCCGGCAGAGTCTTCGAGCAGGTGCTCGATGCCCTGGCATCGGCTCATGAGTCGAACCTCGTGCACAGGGATCTGAAGCCGGAAAACATCATGCTCAGCCGGCGCAATAATCAAGACGATTGGGTGACTTTGATTGACTTCGGCTTGTCCAAAATCATCGAATCCGGCGATGGCGGCATGGACCACGTCAACATCACCAAAGTCGGCGATGTCTGCGGCAGCCCGCCCTATATGTGTCCCGAGCAGTGCCTTTCCTCGACCGTTGTCGATCCCCGAAGCGATCTTTATTCCCTGGGTGTAGTCATTTACGAATCACTGTCCCTGAAACTTCCCTTCAATGCCAAGTCTGCAATAGAAATGCTGGACTGTCATTTATACGCGACACCTATTCCCTTCAATTTCTCCATTCCCGAAATGAAGGTATGCTCCGAAATGACCCGTGTTTTGAATACGGCTCTGGAAAAGGATCCGGAGAAGCGATATCAAAACGCGCAAGAGTTCTTGGAAAAATTCCAGGAAGCTGTAAAACGCGACGGTGTAAAACATCGGGCCATGAAGCACCGCGAAGAAGTTGCACAGTTCCATGGACTGATGGAAGAAGCCAAAGCGATTCGAGACAGCGAGCATAAGCGCACGTCGGACGAAATGGAACGATTGGCTGCCGAAACTATTGCCGCTGCCGAAGCATCAGCCGGTGCCGGCAATGACCCGCAAGCCCTGGCGCAAGTTGTGGAAGGCGCTTTAGAAGAGATAGAAGGCGAGTGCCCCTACTGCGGAGCGGCAGTCACTTCCGCGCTTAAATTCTGCGCCAATTGTCAGAGACAATTGTTGGGCACTGAAACCAAGGGACTGGGCACATCGAGAACGCGTCCCGGCGGTCACAGGCCATTGCATAAAACGACCGAGCACAGCGTTGGTTTTTCGTCGCGGGCTAAAGAGCACATGGGAAGTTCGATGGGCGGACTGACCAATGTGCAGAAGGCGCTCAGCATGATCCTTGTGATTGTCGTGGTTTATGGTTGCTATGCGCTGACGACAAATGATGTCGTGATCAAGTCAATAAATCGCGTTATAGCCTCTGTGCAAAACAAGCCGGAGCCAGAAGAGACTGCGCCAGTTCAGAGCCCGCAGACAAAATCTGGAGCGGCAAACAAACCAGGCACCAGCGGGAAAAAGCAATAAGCTGGTGTGCGAATTTGTTAGTTTTTCAATTTTTGACGGCTGCTTTGTGAGCCAGCTCCGCCCGCTCTACAAGCGTCGTTGCTTCTTTCTTGTGCGCTTCCAGACTGCAACCGTCCAGTATTTTGTGAGCGCATTCGACAACCGCCTCGCCGTTGGTGCCCTTGTGCGTCTCTTCGATAAGAATGGCTCTTTCCAGTGCGCGATGAGCCTCTTCGATCTTGCCTTTGGCTAAGTAAGCTTTGGCGGCATTAGTGAAGTATTCAGAATATTTTTTTGCCGATGGTCCGTCCAAAGAGTCTAAATCGAGTGACGTATGAAAAGAGACCCTCATGTCTTTGTTCAAACCGTCGAAGCTGGCTGCAGCAGCGATTCTTTTGGTATCAGCCTCGGCGATGCTCATTTTCACCTCAGCGATTTGTTGTGAACGACCTGACGCTTCATAGAGTTTGAGCAAGGCGATTTCGCTCTTTATATAACGGTCGCCCTGATCGCCGAAACTCTTCGCTTGCTCAGCTGCTGCCTTGTAGTGCTGTTCTGCCTCCGGCCAGGCTTTTCTTCTGGCTGCTTGATCGCCTTCAGCCAGCTCGAATTGCCAGAGCAATTTTTTATAAACCGGGCCTCTGTCTTCGTCAGGACCGGGCCAGGAAAGCAAAAGTGCGCAGGTAACAAGACCTCCGCCCAGCAAAGCGTATAGACCGTAGATGTACTGTCTGAGGCGTTTGCGTTCGCGATCTTGCCTCTCGGTCACACTGATGGCATCGACAACAAGTGATTGAAGATGTTTCTTTTCCTCCGCCTGTTGCCGTTGTCTGACCATTGCTTCGTCCTGATCTGTGACGTCGCCCGTGCCTGCGCTGCCGGAATCGCCTGAATCAAAGGGACTTGGCTCATAAGCAGTCGTTTGTTGCGATTGCAAGTGAAGGCGTGAAGCCTTGGCCGCCTCCATCAAACCTTTCTTCAGGGCCTCGACGGTTTGCTGTCTTTGCGCCGGATCCTTGTTCAGCGCTTTCATTACCTGAAGGTCGATAAGCTCCGGAATAGTGAGCTCAGGCGCCATGCCGCGCAAGGAGAGAGTCGGTTCGCTCACCGGTTTATTCAGCGTCTCCAGTGTATTGGCGCCAATATGAGGTGGCGAACCGGTCAGACACTCATACATGACACATCCAAATGAATAGATATCGGAGCGTGAGTCGACCTGACCGCCCGTGCATTGCTCCGGGCTCATATAGAGGGGGCTGCCGAAGACTTCACCTTCTTTGGTGAGGCGCTGATTTGTATTGCTGTCGTCATCGGCAAGCATTTTTGCGATGCCGAAGTCGAGAATTTTTACGACATCTCCAGTATCTGCTTCTTGAGTCAAGAAGATATTGCCTGTTTTCAGATCCCTGTGGACTATGCCTCTTTTGTGCAAAACGCTGAGCCCATCGCAAATCTGCAAGAAAATCCCAATTGCTTTTTCGGCGGCGAGATTGGTATTGGTCTGCAGAATATCGGCCAGGCTCTCGCCCTTGAGATACTCGGTGATCAAGTAAGGTTGTGCATTGTTGAAAATTCCGAAGTCGAAAACCTGGACGATATTCTGATGTTTGAGACCACTCAGCGTTTTTGCTTCTTTGGTAAAACGCTCCATATGCAGCGGATCACTGACCAGTGTGGAATTGAGAATTTTGATGGCGACAAAACTGTCCATCAAAGTATGGCGTGCCTTATAGACGGTGCTCATGCCTCCGCGACCGATGACGGCAAGAATCTCGTATTTTTCCGCAAAGATGGTACCAAGCAAAGG
>JAYRNY010000470.1:0-2394 GCA_041911975.1 bacterium
CCCGCATTCGCTTAGATATGATCGCCGGCAAGGTTTATGCACCACTAGCTTTCGCAATCACTGACTCCGGTGATCACCTCGCAGTTCTTTTGAAAGAATCGAAAACAGGCGATCTCAAAATTCATTTATATGAACTTGACTTTGGGGAGATCGTTTCAGAACGATGGCTAAAATTCGAAACTGAATTTATTTGCGATCAAGTTCCGAAGATTTCAATTTCCAATGACGCGGAGACAATTTGCATTCAGTTGGGAGAAAACGTTGTCTCAATGATTCGACTAGCAGAAAGGAAGGAGCAACAACCTTCCTGCGATTTCGATCTTGAGAGCGCATATGTCCCTGTTCCTTATGGCGTCAGTAATCAAAACGGCTTTGTAGACTGGCAGAATTATGGGAAACACGGACTCAAGGATCCTTCTGCACAGCACTTGTCGATAAAGGCTGGTAGACTGTCGATTCCAGGACACAGCGAATTTACTATATTGCGGGATTTGCAAGGTGGTGACAATGTGCGAAGGGTACTCACCGATTCCGGAGCATTTGCCTTCAGTGACTGTGGGCGATACTTCGCCACCATTCATGATGCTTGCGTGTGTGTTCACAATTTGACTATTGATGCCCGGGAATGTGACGCTTCGGCCCCTTCTACCGTCAAATACGCTCTACGCCAGAACCAAGACTTAATCTCGCTTGGGTTTGATACCGAGCAAGCCAAGAAGCAAGCTGTTGTCGGTATGTCATATTGTCCGGATCCAGTAACTAGACTGGCGATCTCAACGGATTCCGAATTCATTGCCGTAGCAATGAGCCACACAGAAAGAATTCTCATTCACCATCTTCCTGAAGGCAGGACTATGGGTCTCTTACATAATTTGACCAGAGATGTACTAGTAGAACTCAAATTCACGTTAGCCGGCTCAGTAGTTGCAGTATCAAGATCAGGATTAGTGCAAATCTGGGAAGCAGATGGCAACGGCGTTGCTTGGCCGTGGTCAAAAGAATTGGTAAGCATTACACATTATCCAGTCAGTGTTTCAAGTGTAACTGTCCTCCGACACGCGCAAGAGATGCGCAGAAGGGGCTGGTTGTCTATTCAGGAATCAAACATGCTGGATATTGCGCTCCTGCTCATGCAAAATCGCCTCAATCTCGACATCGAAATCGACTTCGAGTCAGAATTGCCTGGCGACATATATGACATCGAAATTGACGAGTAGTTGGATTGTGCGTCTGGCCCTGCAGGGAATTACTTGGCCGAGTCTCTTATTTGAAGCTGCGTGTATAGTGCTTCACAGCCATGATCTGTGCAGCGAGTAATTTGCATCTTGCCGCCTACGATTGGCACTCTGATTTTATGCATCGTCACTACCTTGCCGCCAATTACAATGGCAACACTCTTCATGACGTTTTCTCGTGTGAATTTCTCCAGCGGCTGAATCTGATCTTCAGCAAGAGAGATTTCGAGTTTTGGCTTTCCAGCTTGATCCGGAGACTTTACTGGATCACTTGCTAAAATTATCGGCACAAAGGACTTTTTGCTCACTAAAATGTAGCTTCTCTCCCCTCGTTCTTCGGGTAAGAGAAACTCATCGTCTTTGACGAGTATCTGCTCGTCTGCCTTTAGCGACGGAAGGCTCTCTCGCGCTTTCGATTCACTGAGAACAAGATAAAGACCGTCGACCAGTCCGTTGAACTTCTTACCATGATTGGAGCCTTCAGACAGAGTCGAAACAAATTTGCTTGTAGTGGATTTTGGAACGGTCTTTCCAGTCCCTTTTCCGTTTACGGCAAAGAGTGAAAGCTGCGAACTGCAAATAATGATGCCCAGCGCCAACCATGCGAATGTCTTGTTTGGTTTTTTCATAGACTCACCTAGTAAGGGGATGTACGCGAAGGTTTCAATAAAGCGAAAAGACGCTCGTTATTTCACGTTACAGGCGCTGTGTCAGAACAATCGTTTTCTTTAGAACTCTTTTCGATTTACAAAAAAAGCGACCGCCTTGCGGCGATCGCTCTTTCTATACTTGATGTTTTCTCTACTAGGGTGTGACTGCTTTGACAGCTGCTTTGTAATCCGGCATTCCGAATCCTGCTTTTTCAGACCATCCGCCTGCCGGCTTCAGGCTGGTTGTCGCCTTCATAACATAGTCCAACTCCGTATTCTTCAAGAACTTTCCGTTGTCTCTGACTTTGTTTTCGATCAAAGATGCAACACCAGCGGCTATGACTGCTGCGAAAGAGGTTCCATTTCCCGACACTACATTGCCTTTGTGGTCGGTGCAGACAATGTCTTTTCCTGGTGCCATCAGGGTGATGCATTTTCCGTAGTTCGAAGTTGGAATAATCTTTCCGTCTTTATCGCAAGCTGCTACAACATTGAGATAGTCAACTTTC
>JAYRNY010000471.1:0-3982 GCA_041911975.1 bacterium
ACAAGTACAACACAATGAGCATTCGGAAGATTCTCCCGAGCTTTTTTTGTACTGACAGCACCGCCGTCTTTTAGAAGTTGTGCACAAATACCGATTTGTTCCTTACTTAGAGTCTTGCCGGTCAATACTTTTAAGGTGTGGCCCGAGTCTTCTAAGACCGTTTTTTTCTTGTGCGGCGCATGCACCTCAGCTGTGGATTTTGTTACTCTCTTAGTCATTTTCGGTTATACTCGGCCAAATTCTTTCAATTTCACGGCAACTCGTTTCTATGTCGTCCATCAGGATCTTTGTACCGCCTGGTGTTTGAAAAACTTTCTTTCCGAAAACATCAACAACGAAAACAAGCTTCTTGTCTGGTTTTCCTTCTGGACTGCTCAAGTTTTCCAAGTAGTTAAAACAAAGAGTGGCAATTGCTTTCCCAACATAGTCGGTAAGCATATTGTGTTTGCTTATATAGAACTTGATCAAACCCTTGTGCTTGTTTTTCTGTTTGTCTGTTCGTTGCAAGAAGAAGTCCGGTCTTAAGCTGATATCCACTCCGGCAATTCTGAGCAGACCATCGGAAGGGTTGTGCGGTGCTCGGATGATCTTCATATCGCTCAATGAGCTTTCTAAGTCATTATCAAACAGTTGGCTGAAGGTCTCAATTGCATCCATGCAACTTTCCAGCCGTGCATTCTGCTGCACCGTTGAAGTAGGCTTTTCTCCTATCTCTTCAAACCGCTCGACTAGCTTGTCTCCGTCGTATCCGTTTGCGATGAATTCAACAATCGCATCGAAGGCTTCCTTGTAATACAGGATCATTACTTCATTTGGGAACTTTTGATCTTTGAGAATTTTGTTTCGTCGACTTCCCTTTGCCTCGAGATACTGTCCAAACTGATTAACGGATATTTGTGGTTTTGTGCGCTGTTTGCGTGTTGATGAAGTCATCCTTTCCCCTTAATACAAAGCTAATACGGCTGCAACATTCATAGCGGCAAACGTGTTCGCAACCATCTTTGCTAAGATTTCCAAACTGTGCTCTAATGGTTACATACCCGAAACCAGGAAATTTATTCAGACGGTTGTGGTCCGATAAGCGCCCTCATGTCTCAACTGACAACTGCTCGCCGACTTGCTCATTTTATTCATGACACATCCGGCTGCAAGTTGAGAATCCGCGTCAGCCCATCCTTGACCAAACCCAAAAGATGGATAAGTGACGCCGCTTACATCAGCTTCCACTTACTGCGAAATTTGGCTACTGGATGACGCATACTTTCAAGAAACTACGTCACTATGCACCGACCCGAGCAACCTGTCTTTCCACACTTATCCCATCCATTGCTTGTCGGCCAGCATTCATAGCAAGTGCTGCACTGATCGTGCATCAAGCCAGTTTTAACGTATTCTGCTTCTATCAACTCTCTTAAGGATTTCGCTTTAAACGTTTCTTTTTTTGCCTTACCGCCTGAATTGAAAACATACTCGTGGCGATCCGCCCCCTCAAGGTCTGTCTCTAAGCTAACTCGAAAAGCTTCGCTGATGTCGTCTTTCGCTGCCAACTCATAGCCGTTGACACTTGAAAGAACATCTCCAGGTTGAATGCCGCTGGCTTCTGCCGGAGACTCGGCAATAACTCTACGAACAGCCCAGCCAGTCGGTTTCCAACTAAGAACAACACCGATTCCCTTTCGCAACGTGTCAGGATCGTGTCTCCACCATTCCTTGATTTCTGGCATAAGTTTGCCTCCTGAAGCTGGACAATTTTACTGTAAGAAACCAAACTCAGGGTTAAACAATTGGTCTGCCTGCTTTTAACTCGCCAATGTCCTAGATCTTTGCGCTACAGCCCAGACTGTAGCTCTGCGTTATCGCTTTTCGCAAGAAGCTAGAATTGAATGCTTAAATAGTGCATACTGAATGCAGCTTATCGACCGGTGAGTAATCCGTAAAACGCATGAAGCTTAACGGGCTGCCCAACATCCTTGTCTCAGTCTCGAAAGTCGAAGTCCTGGCGAAAGAGCGTGTGATAAGCACAGCCACCGGCTTCTTTTACAAAGCAGCCAATGGCCACGAATTCTTCGTCACCAATCGCCACGTTGTGCGCGGCATTGCCGAGCAAGAAAAGTTGCCAAAAGCCGCACCTGACACGCTCAGTCTCAATCTGCACATCGACCGCATCGCTCCTCAAAGAACTCGAGACTTCTCAATTCCTTTGTTCGACAAAAAAGGCAATGCGCTCTTTCACGAGCCCGAAAATGCAGCAGTAGACGTGGTCATTGTTTCCATTGAGCATACTGATGTTCACAAAGCTCTGATTGAATTCATTACCCCCATGTACCGGCTGCCTGACGAATTTGCTGTCACAGCTGGCGAAGACGTCATTGTTCTTGGCTATCCGCACGGATTTTTCGATACAGCAAACAATTTGCCGATTTTCAGGTCGGCATCGATTGCCTCAATTTATGGAGTAAATTTCCAGGGATTAGAGAGATGCCTTTTAGACGGTAATCTCCAATCAGGTATGAGCGGCAGTCCCATATTCTTGAAACCAAGCCACGCAAGAGTGACTTGCAATGGCGAGCTGCGCTTCATGACCTCAGCGATTGACTGCTACTTTTTTATCGGCATGCTTTCGCAAATAGTCACGGTGCCGGTTGCGGCGATGGGAAATCTTCCATGCAATGTGGGTCTCTCTGATTGCTGGTATCCGAGCACAATCGAAAGCCTCGCTTTACAGGCAAGTCAGTTAAAGCGCAGATAGCGCCCGCATTTCCTCCGCAGTAATTTCCCACTGCCTGCATTCTTTTAACGAGGAATCAATTGAAGCAGATTCTTCCTTCTTGCGCGTCCTTACTCTTTCGGCATCAGATTTCATCTGAGCCTCGGCACCCGCTGAAAGCACTCTTCGATCTGCGATAGAGCCAATTTCTTTGTCCACGTCATCTTTTGCCGTCAGTTGGCCGCCCATAAATTGAACGTAGTCAGAATCTTGCTTGCGATAAATGTATGAGAAATCCATCAACCATTCTCTGCCTTTGCGCACAGGCTCTTCTGATTCCGTGAAATATTCGTATCGAAGCGAATGATCGGTATGATGCCAGCCTGCATATGCAGTCCAGTCCTTGTCTTGGATCATGGCCGGCAGCTTCATTGCCGGCGCAAAGGGACACTTGGGCACAAGATCGTGTTTTTTTGGCTGTTGCCTGGCATCCAGTGGAAGCAGCCATGTAGCAGTTCCCCACTTGGTTTGCTGAGCGCTGGCGATCGTCTGCATCGCCGTTCTTAAGCCCCAGCCGATAACATCCTCGACGGCTTCACCTTCGTACCATTCTCTGCGACGCAGCATATGACCGAGACTGTTGGCTGAAAATCCTATTCCACCCGGAATGCGGTGATCGTGCCACCAACGTCCGTCGCCTGCTGCGGCGAAGTAGTCAGCCGTGAAAGTAAATCTGTAATATTCGTCTTCGCTGGGGTCTTTTGCCGGCTTTTTCAAAAATACGCTTTCAAGAACATAGTCATTTTTCTTTGGCCCGAAAGTGTCTGCGTCATCAATTGTCGACTCACTGATCCACAAGTCTCTTATTCGCTGACTGAATTTCCTTAAACTTTCATCCGGAGCTGCGTTCAAGATCTTTTGCGATACTACAACCAGCATGAAGCCATCAGCCGACTGTGCGTCACCGGTCAAGGCCCGATGCTTCCACAACTTGCGCTCACCTTGAATGCGATTTTTGATATAGTCGTCGCTTTGCTCTAAATCCGCATCATCGAGAATGCAATAGAAGTTCCTGCCTTGACGTGCAGCCAGCCTTCCGAATAGACACGGCTGATTTTTTTGCAACCATGTTGACAGAGCTTCTGCTTTTTCTGCCCGTGTAGCGGCCGGATGCAACAAAACCTTATTTGCAGTTTCAATATCGGGTGAAAATGGATGTGCTTTTCTCCACTGGTCTTCCGTAAGCAGATTCAATAATTCTTTGACCGACTTTGC